>JANNTF010000504.1:0-3140 GCA_031403455.1 Alphaproteobacteria bacterium
GCCAATGTCACCGGTCGGTCCAGCCAGGCCGAGGACCTGATCGCCAAGAAGCTGGAGATTTTTGCCCGTGTCCTGGGCAAACCCACGATGGTTGCCGTGCTTGTCGACAGCAACAGCGGGGTGCATCAGCGCATGTTCGACTCGCTGGCACCGGTCGCGCAGCAGTGGAAGCTCGACCTCGTGAAGGTCGAGAGCGGCAGAAGGCCCAGCGATGTACAACTGGCCGAGGCATTCGAGACCGCGATTCGGCAGACGGCAGGCGCGGTGTTCGTGCTGCCTGATGAACCCTTCTTCTTCGCCAAACGTGCGGACATCGTGGCACTCGCGGCCAAGCATCGTCTGCCTGCCTTCTACGGCTTGCGGCAATTCGTCGATGAAGGCGGCTTGATGAGTTACGGCGAGAGCATGACGGCGTCCTTCCGCAGCGTTGCGGACTATGTCGGCAAGATCGCCGCGGGCGCGAAACCCGGCGATCTGCCGGTCGCCCAACCGACGCAATTCGAGCTGGTGATCAACATGAAGACCGCGAGGACCTTGGGCATATCCATCCCGGAGTCGGTCCTGGTCAGCGCGAACGAGTTGATCGAGTAGCGTAGATCACACGCCTGAACCGAGGTTGAACCTAGGCCGGATACTCAGCACGACATCGCCGGTTAAGTCTTTGATTTAGATGGTAGCGGCGGGCAGATTTGAACTGCCGACCAAGGGCTTATGAGTCCCCTGCTCTACCTCTGAGCTACGCCGCTATGCCAGTCTCGCGAAGGCGCGAGCCTATACGCGCTCGCTTGCGCGAGTGTCAAGATTTGCGGCTTGGCCCGCGCTGAGGCTGGCCTCGCGCTGGATCCAACCGCCGCCGAGAACGCGTGAGCCGTCGTAGATCACGCAGGCCTGGCCGGGCGCCACACCGAATTCCGGTGTCTCGAGATCGACCTGCGCTGCCACCGCGCCGTCGAAGCTGACCGTCGCCGGAACGGGCGCTGCCGTGGAGCGGATCTTTGCGCCGACCGCATTGAGCCGAAGCGGGCGCTCAGTCCCGCCGAGCCAGTTCAGGCCGGTGATGCGGATGGACCGGCGCGCCAACGCCGCGCGCGGACCAACGATGACTCGCGCCAAGGCGGCGTCCAGGCCGATTACATAGAGCGGCTCTTGCGTCCCGCCGACACCCACGCCGCGGCGCTGGCCGATGGTGTAGTTGATCGTTCCCTCGTGATGACCGAGGACGCGGCCATCGGCATGCACGATCTCACCGGCGCGGATTGCTTCCGGGCGCAGTTTCTCGACGAGGCGCGCATAGCTGCCCGAGGGGACGAAGCAGATGTCCTGACTGTCGGGCTTGGCCGCGACGGGCAAGTCGAAACCCGTGGCCAGCGCGCGGGTCTGGTCCTTGGTGAAGCCACCAAGCGGGAAGCGCAGAAAATCGAGCTGCGCCTGTGTCGTGGCGAACAAGAAGTAGCTCTGGTCACGCCCGGCATCGATGGCGTGATGCAGCGCCGCACCCGTCGCGCCCCCGACACGCCGCGCATAATGCCCGGTTGCCAGTGCCGCGGCGCCGAGATCGCGCGCGATCTCCAGCAGGTCGCGGAACTTCACCGTACGATTGCACTGCACGCAGGGAATTGGCGTCTCGCCACGAGCATAGGCATCGACGAAATCATCGATCACGCTGGTGCGGAAACGCGTCTCGTAGTCGAGCACGTAATGGGCAATCCCAAGCCGTGCGGCGACGTTGCGCGCGTCATGAATGTCCTGGCCCGCGCAGCACGCGCCCTTGCGCGATGTTGCCGCACCATGATCGTAGAGCTGCAGCGTGATGCCGACGACGTCGTACCCGGCCTCGACGAGCAACGCGGCGACGGTCGAGGAATCGACGCCGCCCGACATGGCGACGACGATCCGGGCTCCGGAAGGCACGCCGTCGAGCATGGTCAGCCGCGCTCGTCGAGCCAGGCCATCTGGATGGCCTCGAGAATCTTCTCGTTGGATTTGTTCGGATCGTCGGCAAAATCCGGCAGCGCCTGGACCCATTTCCACAGGTCGGTGAAGCGCAGATTCACGACGTCGATGTCGGGATGTGCATCGTCGAGCGCGATCGCGATGTCGCGCACATCCGTCCATTTGAGCTTGGGCATCGGAACCTCGCGATCCGCACGGTGGCGCGTCAGCGTTTGTCGACCATCATGTTGCGCGTCGCCGCCGGCAGCGCAACTGTCAGACCGTCGAGTTCCTCCGTCATGATGATCTGGCAACCCAGGCGCGAGGTGTGCGTCAGGCCGAAAGCGAGATCGAGCATGTCCTCCTCTTCCTCCTTGGCCTCGGGCAGGCGCTCATAATCCTCCTGATCGACCACGATGTGGCAGGTCGAGCACGCCAGCGAGCCTTCACACGCGCCCTCCAGGTCGATCCCATTGCGGTGCGCGATCTCGAGCACCGACAGGCCAACCGGCGCGTCCACATTGCGGCGCGTTCCATCGCGCTCGATGAAAATCATCTTGGGCATTCTGCCGTCTCCTTCAATCGCCAGGGCGATCCCCGGCCTCGTCACAAATCCAGCCGGTCGACCGACCGACCAGCGAGCGCGGCGCGAATACCACGATCCATGCGCCGTTCGGCAAACAACTTCGTGCCGGCTTCCAATTCGTCCGCCGCGGCCGTCACCGCCACGCGGTCGGCGCTCGACAGGCTCGTCTCCACCCGGTCATTCAATTCCTCGATCGCGTTGCGCTCGCCTGGCGTGAGTAGATCTGAATCGACCGCCAGCGCCGCACGCACCGCGTTCAGTGTGCGCCGTGCCTCGACCTTCGCCTCGGCCAATAGGCGCGCCTCCATGTCTTCCTCGGCGTTATCGAGGGAGTCGCGCAGCATCTGCGCCATCTCGTCCTCGGTCAGGCCGTAACTGGGACGGACCTCGACCCGTGCCTCCCTGCCCGTCGTCTGTTCGCGCGCGCTGACCGTCAGCAGGCCATCGGCATCGACGGCAAAGGCGACACGGATTCGAGCGGCGCCCGCGACCAGCGGCGGAATGCCGTCGAGTACGATGCGGGCCAGGCTGCGGCACTGATCGACCATCTCGCGTTCGCCTTGCACGACGTGAATGGACATCGCCGTCTGACCATCCTGATAGGTCGTGAACTCCTGCGCCT
>JANNTF010000505.1:0-7812 GCA_031403455.1 Alphaproteobacteria bacterium
CCTCGTCGCGGCCATAGCCGAGGGTCACGTAGTTCCAAGCGCGCTCGTTGATGCGCGCATTGGGTGTGGTCTCCATCACCCCGTCGCGGCCCGAGATGACCGGGTCGATCGCCGTGTCCTTGGCGTGGACATGGTAGATCGCGGGCCCGAGCGCGCGGATCGCGGCCAGCGGATCGGCCCCCATCCACATCAGATGGCTGGGGTCGAAATTGGCGCCGATGACCTCGCCCACGGCCGCTCTGAGCTTGAGCAGGGTCGAGGCGCTGTAGACGGCCTGGTGCCCGTGCAGTTCCAGGCAGATCTTCTTGATGCCGAGCCCCTTGGCCTCGGCGCCGAGTTCCTTCCAATACGGGATCAGCACCTTGTCCCATTGATAGTGCAGCATTTCCTGGTTCTGCTGCGGCCAAGCGGTCGTCACCCAATTCGCGGTGCTGTCGCCCGGCGCGCCGCCGGGCAGGCCGGACATCATTACGACGCGCGTCACGCCGAGCTTGTTGGCGAGGGCGAAGGTCTTGCGCGTGATCGCATCGTGTCGACGGCCGTAGTCGCCGGGGTGCAGCGGATTGCCCGAGCAATTGAGCGCGCTGATGGCGATGCCCTTGCGGTCGAGCGCCTGCAGGAAGCCGCGGCGCGCGCCTTCATCTGCGAGCAAGCGGTCGAGTTCGATGTGCGGCGCCGAGGACCAGTTGCCGCACGCGAATTCGAGCATGTCGAACTTGAGCCCCGCGGCGATCTCGAGCAACTCGTCGAAAGGCCGGTGACCGAGACTGTCCGTGATCATTCCAAGTTTCATTACCGTCGATCCTTCACGTGAGGCCGGCGCCGCGCGCCATGGTCGCGAGGTTGCGGTACCCCAGCGTCGCATAGGTGAGGGGATGAGCCTTGGCGGGGTCCTGCTCCGCTTCGACGACCAGCCAGCCATCGTATCCGCCACGCGCCAGCTCGGCCAGGATCGGCGGGTAGGCGACACCACCGTCGCCCGGCACCGTGAACACGCCCTCGAGCACCGCGTCGAGGAAGCTCGTCCCGGCAGCCTTGACCTGGGTGAGCACGCCGGCGCGGACATCCTTGCAATGCACATGGTTCACGCGGCGCGCATGACGCTTGAGCACGACCAGCGGATCGTCGCCGGCGAAAGTGAAATGCCCGGTATCCAGCAGCAACCCGACTGCATCGCTGGTGCCGGCGATCATGCGGTCGACCTCGGCGGCGGTCTCGATCACCGTACCCATGTGGTGGTGGAAGGCCATGCGCACGCCGGAGCTCGCCAGGTAGCGCGCAACGCTGTCGAGCCGCGTGAGGAATTCCGGCCATTGCGCGTCGCTCAATGTCGGCCGGCGCGTGACGGGCGTATCGCGCTTGCTGGCGACCGATCCGGATGTCTCGGCGAACACCATGACGGCGGAGCCCATCGCCTTGAGCAGCGCCAGGTGCGGCTGCAGCGCCGTGATCTCGGCCTCGGCGCTGCGCTCGACGAGCAGGCCCGAGTACCATCCCGATACCACGGCCAATCCATGAGTCTGCATGATCGGGCCGAGGGTCGCAGCATCGCGCGGAAATTTGTTGCCCAGTTCGAGGCCCGCGTACCCCGCCTGCTTGGCTTCGCTCAGGCAGGTCTCCAGCGATGTCGCGCCGCCGAGTTCGGGCATGTCGTCGTTGGTCCAGGTGATCGGGTTGATCCCGATGCGCACCGCCATGTCAGCCACCGTCTGGTTGTTGGGAGGCGCATTCTGCCTCGCTTCGTGAATTCGGCAATTCCCTCTTTGCCCCGTCGCGACCTAATCTCGCGCCGCTTCGGTGAACTCGGGGGGAAATTGACGATGCCGGAACGGCGCTTGGATTTGATTACGATTGGGCGTGCGGCCGTTGACTTCTATGGCGAGCAGATCGGCAGCCGCCTGGAGGACATGACGTCTTTTGCCAAATACCTCGGCGGCTGCCCGGCCAATATCGCGGTCGGCGCCTCGCGCCTGGGTCTCGACGTCGCGGTGATGACGCGCGTGGGCGACGAGCACATGGGACGCTTCGTGCGCGAGACCCTGGCCGCGGAGGGCGTCGATGTGTCGATGGTCAAGACGGATCCACGGCGGTTGACCGGGCTCGTCGTGCTCGGCATCAGGGACCAGACGACGTTCCCGCTGATCTTCTTTCGCGAGAACTGCGCCGACATGGGCATCGAGCCGGGCGACTGCGATCCGGCGGTGTTTGCCGCCGCGGGCGCGGTTCTCGTGACGGGTACGCATTTCTCGCGACCGGGACCCGACGCGGCGTCGCGCCACGCGATCGCATTGGCCAAGCAGAATGGCGCGCGCGTGATCTTCGACATCGACTACAGACCGGTGCTCTGGGGTCTGACCTCGCCAGGCCTCGGCGAGGAGCGCTTCATCGCGGATCGCGGTGTGAGCGCGCATCTCCAGACCATCGTGCCGGATTGCGATCTCGTCGTCGGCACGGAGGAGGAGATCCATATCGCCGGGGGCTCGACCGATACGATGGCGGCGCTGCGCGAGCTGCGCGCGCTGACGGCGGGGTTGCTCGTCGTCAAGCGCGGACCGATGGGCTGCGCCATGTTTCCGGGCCCGATCCCGGCCAACCTCGATGACGGCGTGCAGGGTCCGGGTTTCCCGGTCGAGGTCTACAACGTGCTCGGCGCTGGCGATGCCTTCATGAGCGGCTTCCTGCGCGGCTGGCTGCGCGACGAAAGCCTCGAGACCTGCGCGCGCTAC
Organism: Alphaproteobacteria bacterium; assembly: GCA_031403455.1. Taxonomy (GTDB): domain Bacteria; phylum Pseudomonadota; class Alphaproteobacteria; order CACIAM-22H2; family CACIAM-22H2; genus CAIOSQ01. Next base: position 2,727 of record JANNTF010000505.1, read on the forward strand.
GCGAATGCATGCGGCGCGCTGGTGGTCGCGCGGCATTCCTGCGCGCCGGCCATTCCGACCTGGAGCGAGATGCAGGCCTTCATCGCGCGCGCCGGCGGATTGACACAACCGCGCCTCGACAGCACGCTTTCCCATCATCATCACGCGACGACGCGGCGCGGTTTGTGGGACGAGCTGTGCGTGCTCGCCATCGATCATCGCACCCAGTTCGCCGATCTCTGCACGCGCTTCAATCGCGACGCGATGGCGCCGACGCGCTTCAAGACGCTGTGCTGCGATGTCGTCGAGCGCCTCGCCGCTGCCAATGGCGACGGCCAGTTCGGCATGATCCTCGACGATGTTTACGCCGACGGGCTGCTGCACCGCATGACCGGCGGCTCGACCTGGCTCGCGCGTCCGATCGAGCTGCCGCGTTCGCGCCCGCTTGCTTTCGCCGGCAGCCCGGATGTCGGCGTCACGTTGCGCAGCTGGCCGGCGCAGCACGTCGTCAAATGCCTGGTGAGCTACCATGCGGACGATCCGCCGGAGATCAAGGCCGCGCAGGATGCGCAGTTGCTGCGCCTGTTCGATGCGTGTCGCGCAACCGCGCATGAATTGCTGCTCGAAGTCATTCCGCCGCAAGGGCCGGGGGTAAGCGCCGATGTGTGGCGACGCAGTTTGCAGGCGATCTACGATCTGGGCGTGAAGCCGGATTGGTGGAAGCTGCCCGGCCCCTACGACGGCCGCATCTGGGACGCCTACGAGGAGAGCATCGATCGCAACGACAAATTCTGTCGCGGCGTGCTGCTGCTCGGGCTCGATGCGCCGGAAGCGGATATCGAACGTCAATTTGCGGCGGCGGCCGGACGTCAGCATTGCCGCGGCTTCGCCATCGGGCGCACGATCTGGTGGAACGTCGCCGAGCGCTGGTTCGCCGGTGCGATCGACGACGCTGCCGCGCAGACCGAAATCGCCGAGCGCTACGCGCGATTGATCAAGGCGTGGCGTCGCGTACCCTGAACCCGAGGAGGTCACGATGAGACTCACGGCTGCGCAGGCGCTGGTGCGATGGCTTTCGTCGCAGGTCGTCGACATCGATGGGTACGAGGTCGCGCTCTGCGCCGGCGTGTGGGCGATCTTCGGGCACGGCAATGTCGCCGGTCTCGGCGAGGCGCTGCATGCCGCGCGCGCGACGCTGCCGACCCATCGCGCCCACAACGAACAGGCGATGGCGTTGGCGGCGATCGCTTTCGCCAAGGCCTCGAACCGCCGTCGCTTCATGGCGTGCACGACCTCGATTGGGCCCGGCGCCACCAACATGGTCACCGCTGCCGCACTGGCCCATGTGAACCGCTTGCCGGTGCTGCTGATCCCCGGCGATGTCTTCGCCAGTCGACGCCCGGATCCGGTGCTGCAGCAAATCGAGAATTTCTCCGATCCGACGGTCACCGCGAATGATTGCTTTCGCCCGGTGTCGCGCTATTGGGATCGCATCACGCGCCCGGAGCAGTTGCTGACGACATTGCCGGCCGCGCTCGCCGTTCTGCTCGATCCCGTCAACTGCGGGCCGGTCACGCTGGGCTTCTGCCAGGACGTGCAGGCCGAAGCCTGTGACTACCCGGATGCGTTCTTCGCTCGGCAGGTCCATCGCATCCGCCGCCAGGGGCCCGATCCGTTCGAGCTTGAAGCGGCCGCCACGATCCTGCGCGCCGCGCGCGCGCCGCTGCTCATCGCGGGCGGCGGCGTTCATTACAGCGGCGCGACCGCCGGGCTCGACGCGTTCGCGCGCGCCACCGGCATTCCCGTCGCGGAGACGCAGGCCGGCAAGGGTGCGCTCGCCTGGGATCATCCCAACAACGCCGGGGCGATCGGTGTCACCGGGACCGCGGCCGCGAATGCGCTGGCCGAGGCAGCGGATGTGGTGCTGGCGATCGGCACCCGGCTGCAGGATTTCACCAGCGGCAGCCGGGCACTCTTCCGCAATCCGGGCCGGCGCATCATTCAGCTCAACGTCGCCGCCTTCGATGCGATCAAGCACGGCGCTGTGGCCGTCGTGGCCGATGCGGGGGCCGGATTGGAGGCGCTGAAGAGCGAACTGGCGCGCTGGCAGGCGCCGGCGACTTGGACGTCGCATGCCGCGCAGCTCGGACGCGCCTGGCAGAGCCGCGTCGACGCGATCACGGCGCCGGCGCCTGGCAATCATCGGCCGAGCGACGCGCACGTGCTCGGCGTCGTGAACCGGTTCGCGACGTCGCTCTCGACCGTGCTCTGTGCCGCCGGCGGCTTGCCGGGCGAGTTGCACAAGCTCTGGCGCGCGAGCGGACCCGGCAGCTATCACCTCGAATACGGCTATAGCTGCATGGGCTATGAGATCGCCGGCGGCCTGGGCGCCAAGCTCGCGCAGCCCGCTCGCGAGATCATCGTCATGGTGGGCGATGGCAGCTACATGATGATGAATTCGGAAATCGCGACGTCGGTGGCGCTCGGCGCGAAGCTGATCATCGTCGTGCTCGACAATCGCGGCTTCGGCTGCATCAACCGGCTGCAGGAGGCCTGCGGCGGCGCGTCGTTCAACAATCTGTTCGGCGACGCGCTGGCCATGCCGGAGATCGATTTCGCCTTGCATGCGCGCAGTCTCGGCGCGCAATCGGAGAAGATCGAGTCGCTGCAGGCGCTGCCCGCCGCGCTCGACCGCGCACGCGTCGCGACGCGCACCGCGGTCGTCGTGATCGATACGGATCCGGGACCGTCGACCGGCGATGGCGGCGCCTGGTGGGATGTCAGCGTGCCGGAGATCTCGCAGCGCCCCGAGGTGCGGGCGGCGCGCGCGCGCTACGACGCGGCGCTGGCGCGTCGGGACGTCTAACGCGGTGTCTCGCTTCGTCGCCATTGCTCTGGCCGGGTGAAGCTGCCGATCCAGAGTCCCACCCGCGAGCGCTGCGCTTCGCGTTCGATGCGGCGATAGGCATTGCCGTCCGCGCCGGCATAGGCGACGGCCCAACCGGCGAGCACGAGAGCGGTGTTGAGTTCCTCGCCGGCCGCGCTGCGACACCGCGCGAGGATCCGCCCGAAGCGATCGCGCCCCTCGCGTAGACACGTGACGGGGCGCTCACCGACCAGCCGGCGCAGCGCCGCTCGCGCATGCACGCCGCATGGATATTCATGGCCGCCACGATCCAGGCAGGATTGATCCAGCTCGGGCGCGTCGACGCCGAACAGGCGCACGCGCCGATCTGCGATCTCGAGTGAATCGCCATCGACGATGCGGGCCGTGCCGGAGAACTCGCGCTGAGCGACGAGGTCGCCGATGTCACGATCGCGCAAGATGAACAGCGCGGCGACGAACAGCGCGATCAGCGCCGCCGTGAGGAGGGTGCCGCTGCGCTTCCTCACACCGACCGCTTGAACGCTGGTCCCTTGCCGTAGAGCCGCATGCCCTCCGGCAGTTTCGTGAATTGCAGGGTCGCTGGGTTCATCGCCGAGAGACCGGGCGCATCGACCTCGATGATGCGCTCCGCCATCGGGCCGAAATCGGCGCGGTAATGATTGGTCGACTTGACCACCACGATGCGGTGATCCCGCGGCTCGATGCCGGCATGGCGGAAATAGGCCTGGTCGAGGCATTGCGTCCGGCCCTCGGAGACCACGATTCGCACGCCGTCGATGCGCAGACACGCGACCTTGCCGAGATTGGCGGTGTTGCCGCGCATCATTGCGCCGGTGAGGGCGAACGGCCCATCGGCGAGTTTCTCGACGACAAAACGGCCGTGGAGCGGCTTGTGACCGGCCACGAGTTTGCCGCCGAGATCGATCGTGATCGTGGCGCCGACACCGGCGCGATGCGCGGCCTGCGCCGCTGCGGGATCGTGCAGGATCGCGAGCACCGCATCGTCGACCTTCGCCGCGACGAGCGCCTCGAGGATGCCGACCGTATCGGCCGTCGCGCCGCCGCCGGCATTGTCCTGGACGTCCGAGAGGATCACGGGCTTGCCCGGCGGTTGCTGAAGAGCGAGCTGAACCGCTTCGCGCGGCGGCGTCAGACCGATATTGAAGGCCGCCTCATGCGTCTCCACCAGCGCCGCCAGACGATCGACCGCGGCCTTCGCGCTGGTCTCGTCGGCGGCATAGGCGATCACGCTCGGTCCATTCATGGCGATGTCCGCGAGATGGAACCCCATGTTGAATGTCAGCGAGGCGAGACCAGGAGTGGACCGCTCGATCGCCTCGAGCTCGGCATAGATCGTGCGGGCCGGCTCGGTCATCGTGCTCTGCCGGTGTGGCGGCATGATGAAGTCCAGGCGGCGCACGGCATGGGCGGGCCGGCGACCATTGGCCAGACACCAGGTGATCAGACCGTGCGCGCGCGCGCCCGTGTTGCGCATGTCGACATGCGGATAGGTGCGGTAAGCGACCAGCGCGGACGCATGCGCGATCATGTCTGGCCCGACATTGGCGTGCAGATCGAGCGAGGCCACCAGCGGCATGTCCAGTCCGATCACCGCGCGGACGCGGCGCAGGATCTCCGCTTCGCCATCGTCGAAGTCGGCGGCGACCATGGCGCCATGCAGATCGAGATAGACCGCGTCGATCGTGCCGGCTGCGACGATGCCGTGGACGATCTCGGCGGTGATGCGCTCGAACGCATGGCGGGTGACCTTTCCCGCCGGTTCGGCGGCGTACCAGCAGATCGGCGCGAGGTCATCGCCAGCCGCTCGGGCCGCGGCGATGAATCCACCGATGGGCAACGCGAAGTCGGGGTTGAGCAGGATCTGCGCGCCACGCATCGCCTGCGTGTTCGCATTGTTCTCGGTGAAATCGACGAAGCTGGTCGGGGTCGGGGCGAATGTGTTGGTCTCGTGCGCGAAGCCGGCGATGGCGATGCGTGGCATGTGATCCTCGATTTTTCGGTGCGGCGAATCAGGTGGTGGCGAAGCGTGGGCGCTGCGTGAACAACAGCCATAACGCGATCGCGAGGTTCAGCACATTCCACAAGATCCCATGGAGGAAGGCCGCCTGGTAGGACCCGGTGAAATCGAAGATCACCCCGGTCAGCCAGCCGCCCAGCGCCATGCCGACCAGCGTCGACATCAGCACGATGCCGACGCGG
>JANNTF010000506.1:0-3152 GCA_031403455.1 Alphaproteobacteria bacterium
TCGCCGTCGTCAACAGCGTGCTGCTGCGCCAAAACCCGCACAACGTCCTGGTAAGCGCCCGTGTGTGTGCCCCCGTGTTAGTTGGGCCTCGCGCGTCGCGGAAGCGTTCCGGCCTGCATGGCAGAGGGTCGGGGGGCACGGGACACGGCGCACGAGCAACGTGTTGGTTGGGGGACGTGGACTCGAACCACGATAGGCAGAATCAGAATCTGCAGTCCTACCATTAGACGATCCCCCAACGGGTCGTCCGGGAACCCGCGGCCGGGGCCGAGGTTCGAGGCGGCGTCGATATACGGCCGTCGCGGGATCGACACAAGCCTGTCCTCGGTTAAACTTCGGTCAAGAATGAGTAAGCTCGGGCAGGCCTTGGCGGGTGGACTTCAAAGCGAGAGGTGCGGCGGTGCAGTCGGCAGCGGGGTCATTTGCCGGTTCAGGCGGAGGTGAGGCGCCCGTATTTGCGGCCCTCGATCTCGGCACGAACACGTGTCGCCTCCTGGTGGCGCGGCCCGCGGGCGAGAATTTCCGCGTGGTCGACGCCTTCTCGCGGATCGTGCGCCTGGGCGAGAAAATGGCCGCCACGGGGGAACTCGCGCCGGGCGCGATGGGGCGCGCGGCCGAGGCGCTCGGCGTCTGCGCGGCGAAACTGCGCCGGCGCGGCGTCACGCATTTTCGCGGCGTGGCCACGGAGGCCTGCCGAAAGGCGCGCAACGGCGGCGATTTTCTCGACCGTGTGCGGCGCGAAACCGGGATCGAACTCGAGATCATCGCGCCCTACGAGGAGGCCGAGCTCGCCGTTGCCAGCTGCGCCCCGTTGCTGGATCCGCGGCTTCCCTTCGCGGTGTTGTTCGACATCGGCGGGGGATCGACCGAGGTCACCTGGCTCAGCCATCGCGGCTATGACGATTGGCAGATGATCGATTCGATCTCCATTCCGTGCGGCGTGGTCGCGCTCGCGGAGCGGTTCGGCGGCGATGCGATGTCGCAGGCCGAGTATCTGCGCATGGTCGCCGAGGTCGTCGATCTGCTGTCGCCCTTCGAAACGCGCAATCGCGTGTCGACACACATCGTGCATGGCGAAGTCCAGATGCTCGGCACCTCCGGCACCGTGACGACATTGTCGGGTCTCAAGCTGAACCTGCCGCGGTATGACCGGCGCGTGGTCGACGGTTCGTGGCTGGACTTCACCGATATCGTCGGGTTGAGCCACGCGCTGGCCGGGCTCGATTTCGCGGGTCGCGCGGCGCATCCCTGCATTGGCGCCGAGCGCGCGGACCTCGTCGTCGCCGGCTGTGCCATTCTGGAGGCGATCTGTCGGATCTGGCCGGTCGGTCGGTTGCGCGTCGCGGATCGCGGCCTACGCGAGGGGATCATTCTCGGCCTGATGGCGGCGGTCGCGCGCTCGCCGCATGGTCCGCATGGCTGAAACACCCGACCGTCCGGGACGCAAGACGGAGAGATTGCGCGATGGCCGGGAGCGCAGCGTCTCGTCGCGGCGCTGGCTCGAGCGCCAGCTCAACGATCCCTATGTCGCCGAAGCGAAGAGCCTGGGCTATCGCAGCCGGGCGGCCTTCAAGCTGGCGGAGATCGACGATCGCGTGCGCTTGCTGCGGCCGGGGCTTCGAGTCGTGGATCTCGGCGCCGCGCCCGGCGGCTGGGCGCAGATCGCCGCCGAGCGGGTGAAACCGGGTAAGGGTGCCGCGCGGGTGATCGGCATCGATCTCCTGGAGATCGTTGCGATCCCGGGCGTGGAGTTGCTGGTCGGTGATTTCCTCGATGACGCGGTGCTGGCCCGATTGCTCGCGACGGTGGGCGGCGAGGTCGATGTCGTGTTGAGCGATATGGCGGCGGCCGCATCGGGCCAACCGGACATCGATCATCTCCGGATCCTCAACCTGGCCGAAGCGGCGCTCGAGTTCGCGCGTCAGACGCTCGTGCCTGGCGGCAGTTTCGTCACGAAGATGCTGCAGGGTCACGGCGAGCGCGACTACATGTCGGCCCTGAGGGAAACTTTCACGACCGTGACGCGGGTGAAGCCGCCGGCGAGCCGCACCGGTTCGGCGGAGTTCTTCCTGGTGGCGCGCAACCGGCGCTGAGCCGCGCGCTCGCATCGCTCGCATGCAGCGCGCGCGCCTTGTCGCTCGCGGTCTTCTGTGTATGATGAATCGCCAACTTCAGCTGCCCGATGCGGTGGCCCTCGAGGAGATGGCATGCAAATCCGAGACGCGCTGACCTTCGATGACGTGCTGCTGGAGCCCGCGCGCTCGGCGATTCTGCCCAATGACGCGGACACGCGTACACGGCTCACCAATCGGATCGAACTCGGCATTCCGCTCCTGTCCGCCGCCATGGATACGGTCACGGAGAGCGCGCTCGCCATCGCCATGGCGCAGGCCGGCGGGCTCGGGGTCATCCATCGCAACCTCGATATCGAACGTCAGGCCGACGAGGTCCGCAAGGTCAAGAAATTCGAATCCGGGATGGTCGTGAACCCGGTGACGATCGCGCCCGATCAGACGCTCGCCGATGCCCTTCGCCTGATGGCGGATTATCACATCTCCGGAATCCCCGTTCTCGAAGCCGGCACACGCAAGCTGGTCGGCATCCTGACCAACCGCGACGTGCGGTTCGCGTCGAACCCCAATCAGCCCGTGCGCGAATTGATGACTCACGAACGGCTGCGGACGGTCAAGGAAGGCGTGAGTCGCGACGAGGCGAAGCGGCTGCTCCATCAGCACCGCATCGAGAAGCTTCTGGTGGTGGACGAGTCCTATCGCTGCATCGGCCTGATCACGGTCAAGGACATCGAGAAGGCGCAGCGCTTTCCCAATGCCTGCAAGGATGAGAAGGGCCGCCTGCGCAGCGCCGCCGCGGTCGGCGTCGGCGACATGGCGGTGCAGCGCGCCGAAGCGCTCTTCGACGCGGAGGTCGACGTGGTGATCGTCGACACCGCGCATGGCCATTCCGAGGGCGTGCTCTCGACCGTCGAGCGCGTGCGCAAGCTGCGCAACTCGACGCAGGTCGTCGCTGGCAACGTGGCGACGGCGGATGCCGCGAAGGCGCTGATCGATGCCGGGGCCGATGCGATCAAGGTCGGCATCGGTCCAGGATCGATCTGCACGACCCGGATCGTGGCGGGTGTCGGAGTGCCGCAG
>JANNTF010000507.1:0-8686 GCA_031403455.1 Alphaproteobacteria bacterium
CGCTCTATTTCAGGGCCGACGCATTCATCATGCCGAAATGGCTGCTCGGCATCGAGCCGACCGGGCACCAGCATTACTCCACGCTGCGCGTCGAGCATTGGAAGTCGCAGTGAGGCATCGGCGCGGAGCTGGTGACGCTGCCACCGGTCGTTCGTGATCCGCTACCTCGCCGACCGGCTGCTGCAGAGCCTCGTCGTGCTCGGGGTCATGTCGTTCCTCGTCTATGTGCTGCTCTGCCTGATGCCGGGCGATCCGATCGACATCATGGCGTCGGGCGATCCCAAGATGACGGCCGAGGACCGCGTGCGGCTGATCGCGCTCTACGGCCTCGACCGGCCGATCCTCGAGCGCTACGGCAATTGGCTGTCATCGGCCGTGAGCGGTGATCTCGGCTGGTCCAGGACGTTCCGGCGGCCGGTGCTCGAGATCCTCCTGCCGCGGCTCGGCAACACGATCCTGCTGATGGGCGCCGCGCTCGCGATCGCGCTCGCCATCGGGCTGCCGCTCGGGATCTGGGCGGCGTCGCGCGCCGGCAGCGTGGTCGATCGCACGATCAACCTCGCCTGTTTCGCGAGCGCGGCGACGCCGACGTTCTGGCTGGCGCTGCTGCTGATGATCCTGTTCGCGGTCAAGCTCGGCTGGTTTCCCGCCGGCGGGTTGGCGCCGCGCGGCGCCGGGTTCTGGGAGAGTCTGCGTCACCTCGTCCTGCCCGTGGTCACGCTGGCGCTCGTCGAGGCCGGGATCTATGCGCGCCACATGCGCGCCGCGATGATCGAGGCGCTGCAGAACGACTATGTCCGCACCGCCCGCGCCAAGGGCGCCGCGCGATCGCGAATCATCCTGGTCCACGCGCTGCGCAATGCCTTGCTGCCGGTGACGACCGTCGCCGCGCTCGGCTTCGGCAGCCTGTTCTCGGGCGCGCTGATCACCGAAACGATGTTCGCCTGGCCCGGCATGGGCAAACTCATCTTCGAGTCGATCATCTCGAGCGACTTCAACGTCGCCCTGGTGGCCCTGCTCTTCGCCACGCTGGTCACGTTGCTCTGCAACCTTGCCGCCGATCTCAGCTATGTCGCGCTCGATCCACGGATCTCGATCGGGCACGGCGGCGCGCGATGACGCCGCCCGGAAGACCGCTTGCCGTGCTGGCCGCGACCATCTTCATCTTCCTTATCGTCGCCTGCCTGTCGGCGAGCTGGGTCGAAGCCGCGCTCGGCGTCGACGCCTCGGAGGTCGATCTGCTCGGCCGTTTCGCGCCGCCCTCCTGGCAGCATCCGCTCGGCACCGATGATCTTGGCCGCGATCTGCTCGTGCGGCTGCTCCAGGGCGGGCAGATCTCGATCCTGGTCGGCTTGTCGGCCGCGCTGATCGCCGCCACGCTCGGCAGCGCGCTCGGACTGATCGCCGGATATTTCGGCGGGCGGTTCGACGCGTTCCTGATGCGCCTCACCGACGGCGTGATCGCGCTGCCGCTGCTCGCGCTGCTGATCGTGCTCGCCGCCATCGACCTCACCAAGCTCGGCATCAGCGCCGCGGCGGCGCAGTCGCCCTATGCCAATCTGGCGCGGATCGTGCTGATCACCGCGCTGTTCAGCTGGACCACGGTGGCGCGGCTGGTGCGCGCCGCGACCTTGTCGCTCAAGTCGCGCGACTTCGTGCGCGCCGCAATCGCGATGGGCGCGCCGCCCTGGCGCGTGATGCTGTTCCACGTCCTGCCCAACACGATCTCGCCGATCCTCGTCGCCACCGCGCTGGCCGTCGGCGACGTGATCAAGTTCGAGAGCGTGCTCAGCTTCCTCGGCCTCGGCATCCAACCGCCGATGCCGAGCTGGGGCAACATGCTGACCAACGCACAGGAGCTGATCTGGAACGCACCGCAGCTCGCGCTGTGGCCGGGCATCCTGATCCTGATCACGGTCGCCTCGAGCGGCCTGCTCGCGGATGCGCTGAACGACTGGCTCGATCCCCGCCGCCGCGGCGCGCGGCGGTAGGGGATGTGCCGGGACGCGGAGTTGCTGTGCGAGACCGTCGACGGCGCTTCATGCTCGATGGACCCCTAACCTGGGACGGAGTCCAGATTAACTCGGGGAGTAAGTCGGGCTACGTCCCGGGTTTCCGCTTCCCGGGTTTCCGCTTCACTCGATCCGCGTCGGCTTCAGCCATCGGTGCGGCCGTTCTGCGTCTTGCGCCGCGATGTGGCGAAGATGTCCCAGGCGGCGATGAACATCGCCGCGATCACGGGGCCGACGACGAATCCGTTGAAGCCGAACATCGCGATTCCGCCCAGCGTGGAGGTCAGCACGACGTACTCGGACATCTTCGTGTCCTTGCCAACCAGGATCGGACGCAAGAGATTGTCCACGAGTCCGATCACCAGTGCGCCGTAGACGATCAGCACGATGCCTTGCCAGACGGAATCGCTCGCGAGGAGATAGATGGCGACAGGCATCCAGACCAACCCGGCGCCGATCGCTGGCAGCAGAGAGAGAAAAGCCATCAGCACGGCCCATAGCAGCGGCGCGCCGATCCCCAGGAACCAGAACATCAGGCCGCCGAGCGCGCCCTGCAGGATAGCGACGAGCATGTCGCCCTTCACCGTGGCGCGGATGACGATGGTGAATTTGCGGAAGAGAGCGCTCTTCTGCTCGGCCTGCAGCGGGATCGCTTCCTCGATGCGCTCGGCCAGCGTGCGCCCATCGCGCAGCAGGAAGAACAACAGGTACAGCATGACGCACAGGTTGATGATGAAATCGAGCATGCTCTGGCCGATAGTGAGCGCCTGAGTGGCGAGATGTTGGCTGCTCTTCATTATTCCGGCGGACAGACTCTCCTGCACCGCGCCGATGCTGGTCAGTCCGAAGCGGTTGAGCTGCTGGATGGCCCAAGCGGGCAAGGCGTCGCGGAATTGCCGGGCCATACGGGCAAGATCGAGCTCACCCGACTGGATCCTTTCGTAGGCGCTGGAGGCTTCCTGCAGCAAAGCCAAGCCGAGCAGCGTCATCGGCAGAATCACGATCGTCACGATGACCAGCACGCAAATGAGCGCCGCGAGGTTGCGTCGCTTCGGCACGGATCTCAAGACCTGCGCGTGCAGCGGCGCGAACATGATCGCCGTGAGCGTTCCCCAGAGAATCGCGCCGTAAAACGGCCACAGGATCCACGCGAAGGCCAGCGACACCGCAACGATCAGCAGCAGGAACGTCGTCTCTTCAAGGCTACGCATGTCGATGTCCCATGAATGACCAGGCGCGCCTTAACCCGGGACGGAGCCGAGATTAAAGTAAACCCGGGACGAGTATAAACCCGGGACGGAGCCCAGATTAACCCGGGGAGTAAGCCGGGCTACGTCCCGGGTTTCCCCTGTTGTCATTGCGTACCTCCTGGCTCTGAATGACTTCGCCGGGTTCAATTTCCTCCCGGGGGAAATTGTGCGCGGATCGATCGCGATACTCCGGCCTCGGCCGAGTCTCGCGCACATGAGTCTTGCGAACAGCCCGGGTCGCACTGGTCCCCGAAAGGGTCCTAACCGGGGCTTGCATTGTCGTCGAGACCCCGGAAGGTTTCTCGCTCACAAGCGGGAGGAGCAGGAAGCCGTGAAGGGGACGCACGCAAACACGATGCCGATCGCCATCGACGTGCCGTGGTCGGAGAACCTCACCGGCTACGACCGCGCCCATTTGGTCACCTACCTGCGCATCCTCGACGCGCTGAAGGACGACGCATCGATCGAGGAAATGGCTCGCATTATCCTCGACCTCGATCCGGTCCGTGATCCCGAGACGGCGCGAAGGGCGGTGGATAGCCATGCCCGCCGGGCGCGCTGGCTCACGTATCGGACCCACCTCTTTTTTCAGCAGCACTAGTTTCTGAGCGCTTATGGGGGACGTCTCAAAGCCGGTTCCGGGTTCCGAATTCGGAACCCGGAACCACTTTTTCTGCGTCCGTCACACGTAGCTGCGCGGTAGGCCGCGGGCGAGGCGGGGCAGGATGTCGATGACCTCGAAGCCCGTCATGCGCGCGAGGTCGGCGGCGGTAATTGCGGCGCCGTTTTGGGCGCCGAGCAGCACGGCGGTGTCGCCGTGTCGGACATCGGGCAGAGCGCTGACATCGACGAGCGTATGTTCCATCGACATCAGGCCGATGATCGGCGCGCGTCTGCCGCCGAGCAGCACGTAGCCGTCCTTGAGCCGGCGTGGAAAGCCGCCGGAGAAACCGATCGGCAGCACTGCGGCGCGGATGGTGTGCCCGGGTTTCGGGTCGAAGCCGCCATAGCCCATGCGCATGTCGCTCGCGAGATCCTTGATCTGGATCACGCGGCTCTCGATGCCGCTTATCACCGGCCGCGCCGCGAGGATCTCGGCGTAGCGGCCTTCGAGCAGCCCGTAGATCGCGCGGCCGGGATTGACCGCGCCCAGATCGAGCTCCGGATAATCGGCGACGACACGGCTGCTGGCGACCATCAGCTCGAGCTCGGCATGACCGGCCGCGCGCGCCTGCCGCGTGCAGCCATCGAAGAGCTTCATCTGCCGCGCCACGGCTTCGCGATCATCGACCGCGCCGAGATGCGTGTAGAGGCCGCGCAGCCTGATGTTCTTGATGCGGCGCAATTCGCCGAGCGCCGGCGCAAGCTGGTCGGGCGTGAAGCCGAGCCGGCCGAATCCGCAATCGAGTTCGAGAAAAGCCTCGACCGGTTCGCCCGCTTCGCCGAAGCCGCGCAATCCCGGCAGATCGAAGAGGGTCACGATGATGCCGAGCCTGGCCATCGCCGCCGCGGCGGCGGGATCGCTGCAGCCATAGGCCAGGATGGGGAGCGTGACGCCCGCTTCGCGGATGCTCTGCGCGTCCGCGGCGTCGCCGACGCACAGCGCGTCGACACGCTCCTCGGCGCAGACCCGCGCAACGACCGCGGCACCGCAGCCATAGGCGTCGCCCTTGCATACGGCATAGAAGCGCACGCTTGGCCCGATGCGCGCGCGCACGAGTCGGATGTTGTGGCGCAAGGCCTGGAGATCGAGGATGATTTTCGACGGGTGGAGCTCGTTCATCGCCGTGTTCCCCGCGTCCTGGTCGATCTCTTGGCGCCGATGCAAGCGACGGACGCTAGGCGCAACATATTCGCCGAGCAAGCCGGCGGTGCGGGTTTGGCGAATGCAGCGCGTTGCGCTAGCACTGCGCGGCTCGAATCATTCCTTGCGCTAGGAGTCGCGATGACATCACGGCGGCTGATCTATCCCATCATCCTGTCGGGAGGTGCCGGCACGCGGATGTGGCCGCTGTCGCGCGAGCTTTATCCCAAGCAGCTGCTGGCGCTCGTCGGCGCGCAGAGCATGATCCAGGAAACCGCGTTGCGCGCCATCGGCGCCGATTTAGCGCCGCCGGTGATCGTGTGCAACGAGGCGCATCGCTTCATCATCGCCGAGCAGCTGCGTCAATGCGCGCTGACGCCGCGGGCGATCCTGCTCGAGCCCGTCGCGCGCAACACGGCCGCCGCGGTTGCCGTCGCGGCCGCGGCGCTGGCCGAGGAAGCCCCCGATGCGATGATGCTGGTGCTGCCGTCCGATCATGTGATCCAGGATCACCAGGCATTCATCGCCGCCGTCGAGATCGCGGCGCGCGCCGCGGCGGCGGGAAATCTCGTCACCTTCGGCATCACGCCGACGGCGGCCGAGACCGGATATGGCTACATCCGTCAGGGCCTCGCGATCGCCGGCATCGCGGGCGCCTATGCGGTCGAACGCTTCGTGGAAAAGCCCGATCTCGCGACCGCGCAATCCTATCTCGCCGCCGGCGGCTGGTCGTGGAACAGCGGCATGTTCCTGTTTCCCATCGCCGCGTTCCAGCACGAGCTGCGCGCGCAGGCGCCGCAGGTCGCCGCGGCCGCGGCCGCATCGGTCGCGCATGCCAAGCGCGATCTCGATTTCCTCCGGCTCGACCGCGCGAGCTTCGAGCGATCGCCCTCGATCTCGATCGACTACGCCGTGATGGAGAAGACGATGCGCGCCGTCGTCGTGCCCGCAGCCCTGGGCTGGTCGGATGTCGGGTCGTGGTCCGCGCTGTGGGAGATCGGCGCGCGGGATGGCGACGGCAACGTCAAGCTCGGCGATGTGGTGGCCGAGCGCACGCACAACTCGTATCTCCGGTCGGAGCATCGATTACTGGCCACGGTCGGCCTCGACGACATGGTCGTCGTCGCCCTGAAGGATGCCGTGCTGGTCGCCGCCAAGAGCGAAGCGCAGCACGTCAAGGCGATCGTCGAGCGCCTGAAGCAGGCCGGCCGCAGCGAGGCGACGACCCATGCGCGCGTCTATCGGCCCTGGGGACGCCACGAGACGATCGATGTCGGCCCGCGTTTTCAGGTCAAGCGGATCATCGTCAATCCAGGGCATCGCATCTCGCTGCAGAAGCACACGCACCGCGCCGAGCACTGGGTCTGCGTCCAGGGCGTCGCGCGCGTGATCCGCGACGACGACATCCTCACCTTGCGCGAGAACATGTCGATCTACCTGTCGCCCGGCTGCGTGCATGCGCTGGAAAATCCGGGCAGCGAGCCCGTGCACGTGATCGAAGTGCAATCGGGCAGCTATCTCGGCGACGACGACATCGTGCGCATCCCAGAACTCCCCGCCCGGGTCTGAAGCCGCGCTTCAGGCCGTCATCGGGATGCGCGGCGCCAGGCGTTTTTCCTCGACCGCATGGCACGCCGCGGCACCGCCAGTCGCGGTCGCCTTCATCACGGGCCGCTGCGTCTTGCAGCGTTCATTCGCCCACGGACAACGCGGGTGGAAGGCGCAGCCGGTGGGCGGATCGAGCGGATTGGGAACCTCGCCGCCGACCGGCGTGCGGGCGCGGCCGCTCATGTCGAGATCCGGAATCGCGTCGAGCAGCATGCGCGTATTGGGATGCTGCGGTTGGTCGTAGAGCGCGCGCGCATCCGCGAGTTCGACCAGCCGGCCGAGATACATCACGCCGACGCGATCCGAGATATGAAACACGACCGCGAGATTGTGGCTGATGAAGAGGAAGGTCAGGCCCAGCTCACGCTGCAGATCCTTCATCAGGTTCAGGATCTGCGCCTGCACCGACACGTCCATGGCCGAGGTCGGCTCGTCGCAGACCAGGAACTCCGGATTCGACGACAAGGCGCGCGCGATCGAGATGCGCTGGCGCTGGCCGCCCGAGAATTCATGCGGATATTTCTCGCCGTCGGCGGGCGCCAGGCCGACCTGGCGGAGCAGCTCGTCGACGCGCCTTCTGATGTCGTTGCGGTCGCCGCTCAAACGATGCGCGCGGATCGGCTCGGCGATGATGTCGGCGACACGCCAGCGCGGATTGAGGCTGGCATATGGATACTGGAAGATCAACTTGAAGCGCATTCGCAGCGCGCGTTCCTCGGCGCGCGTCGCGAGTGCGCCCATGTCGACGCCTTCGAACAGCACCTGTCCCCGCGTCGGTCGATAGAGCCCGACGACGAGCCGCGCCACGGTCGATTTGCCGCAGCCGGACTCCCCCACCAGGCTCAGCGTCTCGCCCTTGCGGATCGCGAAATCGACCCCGTCGACGGCCTTGAGGATGAGGCGGGGCTGCTGCTCGATCACGCGATTGAGCAGTGGTTTCGAAACGTCGAAGAAGCGCGCGAGGTCGCGCGCCTCGACCAGCGGCGTCTCGGCGCTCATCGCACGCCTCCCGCGGCCGCCTGGCGCGCCGGGTCGTAGATCCAGCACGCGACCGCGGTGCTGTCGACCTCGATCGGCTCGGGCCGCTCCATGCGGCAGCGGTCGAATGTCTTGGTGCAGCGGGGATTGAAGGCGCAACCGCGCGGGATGGCATTGAGGCGCGGCATGGCGCCGTCGATCTGCGTCAGCCTGGCCTCGGTGTGACCGACCTTGGGAATCGAACCCATCAGGCCGACCGTGTAGGGATGCTTGGCGTGCTTGATCACGTCGCGCACCGGGCCGATCTCGGCGATGCGCCCGGCATACATCACCGCCACGCGGTCCGCGGTCTCGGCGATCACACCCATGTCGTGAGACACCAGCATCACCGCGGCACCATGGTCGCGACACAGCTTCTTGATCAGCGAAATGATCTGCGCCTGGATCGAGACGTCGAGCGCGGTCGTCGGCTCGTCGGCGATGATCAGGCGCGGGCCGGCCGCGAGCGCCAATGCGATCACGACGCGCTGGCGCATGCCGCCGGAAAACTGATGGGGATAGTGATCGATGCGCCGCGCGGCGGCGGGAATGCCGACTTCCTCGAGCAGCTGCACGGCGCGCGCAAGGGCCTGCGACTGATTCAAGTCGAGATGGGTCTGGATCGTCTCGATCAGCTGCCGGCCGATCGTGTAGAGCGGATTGAGCGAGGTCAGCGGGTCCTGGAAGATCGCGCCGATATCCTTGCCCCGGATCTTGCGCAGCTCCTCATAGGGCAGATTGTCGATGCGGCGGCCATCGAACACGATCTCGCCGCTCGCGATCCGTCCCGGCGGCTCGAGCAATCCGATCACGGCCGAGCCGGTCATCGACTTGCCGGCGCCGGACTCCCCGACCACGCCGAGCACCTCGCCCGGCGCGATACTGAAGGAGATGTCGTCGACCGCGACCAGCGTGCCGCGCCGTGTCGGGAACTCGACGCGCAGATTCTTGACTTCGAGAACGGGGCGATCAGCCATCAGCGGAGCTTCGGATTG
>JANNTF010000508.1:0-2710 GCA_031403455.1 Alphaproteobacteria bacterium
TCCTGATCCTGATCACGGCGATCGTCGCGCTTGTGTTCCTGCTGCTGCGCCGCCTCGACCGCTCGCCCTATGGCCGTGCTTTGCGCGCGATCCGAGAGGACCAGCAAGTCGCGGCCGTGGCCGGCAAGCCGGTCACGCGCTTCAAGGCCGAGGCCTTCGCCCTCGCCGCGGCGATCGCGGGATTGGCCGGCGCGCTCTACGGCCATCTCACCTCCTATGTCGCGCCCGATCTCTTCCAGCCGCTGATCACGATCTACATCTTCCTCGCCGTCACGGCCGGCGGCACCGGCCGCCCCGCGGGCGCGGTGATCGGGTCCTATGCGCTGATCATCTTCCTCGAGGCGACGCGGTTCTTCGCCGAATGGATTCCCGGCATCACGCCGCTGCAGGCCGCCGCCGCGCGCGAGGCCTCCGTCGGCCTCGCCCTGATCTTGCTCTTGCGCTTCCGGCCTGCGGGAATATTGCCGGAGACACGCGCCCTCGCCCCCCACCAAGGAGATCCACGATCATGAACGCCACCGACATCCTCGCCGAACTCGCCCGCTGCACCGCCGCCGCCGCAAAACCCGGCCAGCCGAGTGTCGTCTACGGCGCCATCGACGCCGCGGTGCAGAAGCTGGTCGGGCATCGGCTGTTCACCTGCCTGATCGTCGACGGCGACGAGGTTTCGCGCGTCTATTCCTC
Source organism: Alphaproteobacteria bacterium (assembly GCA_031403455.1). GTDB lineage: Bacteria > Pseudomonadota > Alphaproteobacteria > CACIAM-22H2 > CACIAM-22H2 > CAIOSQ01. Next base: position 685 of record JANNTF010000508.1, read on the forward strand.
GAACCCGAGCGCCTACAAGGTCAGCGGCCGCAAGCCGATGAATCGCACGCCCTGGGGCGATCACGTGATCAAGCAGCGCAAGATCTGGATCGCGCGCAATGCCGAAGACATCAAATGGGCGTTTTTCGACCACGCGCTGATCCATTCGCTCGGTTGCGATTCATGCGTGAACGTTCCCGTCGTCTATGACGACAGATTCATCGGCACGATCAACGTGCTGCACGAGGCGAATTGGTTCGACGAGGCGAAGGCCGCGGCGATCGCCGCCTTCGTGCCGTTGGTGATCGCGCCGTACATGCAATCCGCGCGACCCCAGGGATGAACGCTGAGGTAACGTTAATCGAGATCGAGCGCACACTCAGGTCGTACGCCGCGCGATCTCTACGCACAGCGCCGCGAATCCGCGCACACTCCCAGCATGACAAACAAACATGACGTCAACTACGAAGTGGTGTTCCGCGTCGCGGGCGAAGCCGTCGCAGCCAATACGCCGCAATGGTTCATCGAGGGATTCTACACGTCGTTCGACGACGCACGTCGCGCGGCGCAGGAGTTGACTGAAGAGACGCATGAGCGCCTCGACCTCGTCAGCATCCTGCATGCGCATTTCGATGCCGAGCGTTCATCGTTCAGGGAACGCGTGGTGTGGACGAGCGATCGCAGCCTGGCGCTGCTCTCGCGTTTGAATCTCCAGCCGCTGGAGGAAGGCACACGCATGGCGATCGTCGCGCATTGCAATCACGCGGCGTCGCAAGCGCCTTCCGTACCGCAGCTGACGCGCGCGCTCGAGTTCCGGCCTCCCTCCGCGATCCTGGTCGGCCTGACCAGCACGGTCACGGCCGCGTTCTGCGCCCTCGGCGTTCTCGTCGTTCTCGCCTGAACACACCGCGCGGACCCGGCGCCCGCCGATCAGCGGCGCCGGGATCGCCGCCAATTCCACAGCAGCAGCACGGTCGCGGCGCCGAGCATCACGGCCAGCAGCCCCGCGAAGGCCGGGATGATGCCGTCCATCTCGTCGAAGCGCCGCCGCCCCGCGACGGTGGACAAGCCCCAATAGGCGAACCCGCCGAGCAGGATCGCTCCAATGAGCGATGCGGCGATGAGCTTACACATGGCGGCGAAAAATCCGAGCCAGGGAGGCTTGTTGCTTGTGGCTCCGATCGGAGACTAACGTGCGCGCGGATGTGGTGGTCACGGCGTCGATCTCATGAAACTCGCCCAAGAGGTTCCTGAGATAGACACGAAGATCGCTCGTCAGGTCAACGCAGCTTCGATGGGGGAAACCATGAAAGACAGCGCTACGATCTCGGGTCTTCTGCGATTGGGAATCGTCGCCGGTTATATGGCGGCGGGGCTCACGGCGGCTTCAGCCGATCCCGGGCCGAATTGCACGCTCACGACGGCGGCGGCGAGCGCCAATTGCGGCACGATCACGCTGGCGATCTCGGCGCGCACGAACAATCTCGATCCGGCCGGCGGCGGACCGAACACCGATTATCAGCCGGCCTATCCGCAGCAGGGGCTTCTTTATCGGCAAGATCGCAATCTCGTCCCGCAGATGGATCTCATCGAAGCGGAGTCCGTGTCCGCGAACGGCCTGACGATCACCCAGACGCTCAAGAAGGGCGGCAAGTATTCGGATGGCAGCCCGGTGCTCGCCGAGGACGCCGTCCTCGCCTATGCACGCTGGAAGGCGTCGGGGATCTCGAGCGCCTATGTCGAGAAGATCATCGACGCCAAGGCCGTCGGCGACGATCAGATCGTGTGGACGCTGAGCACGCCCTATCCCGATTTCAAATACGCGCTGGCGTCCCAGTTCATGGGCATCCATCCGAAGAAGCAGATCGAGGCGAAAACGCCGGCGGAGTATTTCAGGAAGCCGGTCAGCGCCGGCCCGCTGATGCTGGCGGAATGGACGCCCGGCACCGATCTCATGGTGCTGAAGGCGAACCCGCAATACTGGGCGAAGCCGCACGTGCAGGAATTGCGCATCGTCGTCATTCCCGATCCGACCTCGCGGCTGCTC
>JANNTF010000509.1:0-9976 GCA_031403455.1 Alphaproteobacteria bacterium
GGGTGAACCGGTAGTAGACGTTGTTCATGGCCATCAGTGCGGCCGCGATCTTCGCCGCACGTGCGACGTCGATGTTGGTGCGAGTCGCTGTTTCGGCGGCAAACGCCGCGATCGTGCGCGGTTCACCGGCCGCCAGGGCGCTAGCGAGCGCGATGCCCCAGGCTTGCTCCGGCGTCAGCTGGGGTGCGCTCATCACGCTCCCGAGGTTGAGTTTGAGATCCTTCGCTTCCTCGGGAAGCGCAGTCTTCAGGTCATCGATCATGATTCGTGTCTCCGGACGAAAGAGGCGGATCAGGCGGCCTTGAGAGTCTGTTCGCCCTGCTTCCAATTGCAGGGGCAGAGTTCGTCGGTCTGCAACGCATCGAGCACGCGCAGCACTTCCTGCGGATTGCGCCCGACGGAGAGGTCATTGGCGGCTGCCCAGCGGATCACGCCCTGCGGATCGACGATGAAGGTGGCCCGCAGCGCGACGCCTTCGGACTTGTCGAGGATGCCGAGAGCGGCGCAAAGCTCGCGCTTCACATCGGCGAGCCAGGGGTAGCTCACCTTGCGCAGATCATCCCGACTCTGCCGCCAGGCGAAATGCACGAATTCGGTATCGATGGAGCCGCCGATGATCTGCGTGTCGCGGTCGGCAAAATCCGGCGTCAGTTCATCGAACCCGACGATCTCGGTCGGACAGACGAAGGTGAAATCCTTCGGCCAAAACATGTAGATGGACCATTTGCCCGGCTGGCTCTTCTCGGTGAGCTCGACAAAGGCGGTCTTGAGATCGCCCGGCACGACAGCCTTGAGGGCAAAGGCGGGGAAGCGGTCACCAACGGTCAGCATGAGTCTCTCCGGTTGGCCGGCGCGATCGCGCTCCGGCTGTAAAATGCGAGTTGGAACTATTCCAACACAGGCTCAGCCGATTTGGCAGCCAAGAGTCGTTTTTCAATGGGGCGGCCGCAGAAAAACGGATCAGCGCCAAATTCGCAGTGGCAGTCCTGCCTTGCGTCGCCGGTCGCCTCGACCGGCGACGGTGACCGCCGCTCGTCTGCCGCTTATATGTTGGCGATGACCTCCCGCATCTCGCATCCGCTTCCGGACTCGATGGTTAATCCCGCCGCACCGCCCTTGGCGGAGGAGCGCGCTGGCCCCTCGGCGGCGCTCCGGATCGTCTCGGATTACACGCCTGCGGGCGACCAGCCGGAGGCGATCAAGGAACTCACCGCGGGGCTTCAGGCCGGGGACCAGGATCTGGTTCTGCTCGGTGTCACCGGTTCGGGCAAGACCTTCACGATGGCGCATGTCGTGCAAAACTTGCAGCGACCGGCGCTGATCCTGGCGCCGAACAAGACCCTCGCCGCGCAGCTCTACGGCGAGATGAAGAGCTTCTTTCCGGACAATGCGATCGAGTATTTCGTCAGCTACTACGACTACTACCAGCCCGAAGCCTATGTCCCGCGCACGGACACTTTCATCGAGAAGGAATCCTCGATCAACGAGCAGATCGACCGCATGCGGCACTCCGCAACGCGTGCGTTGCTGGAGCGCAAGGACGTGATCATCGTCGCCTCGGTCTCCTGCATTTACGGCATCGGGTCGGTCGAGACTTACTCGTCGATGACGATGGATCTCGCAGCTGGACAGGCGATCGATCGCGACTCGTTGCTGCGTCAGCTCGTGAAGCTCCAATACAAGCGCAACGACGCCAATTTCGTGCGCGGAATGTTCCGTGTGCGCGGCGACTCGGTCGAGGTCTTTCCGGCGCATTGCGAGGATCGCGCGTGGCGGCTCACGCTGTTCGGCGACGAGATCGAGGTGATCCACGAATTCGATCCGCTGACCGGCGAGAAATTCGCCGTGCTGGACGCGGTCAAGCTCTACGCCAACTCGCATTACGTCATGCCGCAGCCGACGCTCGATCAGGCGATGGAGCGGATCAAGATCGATCTGAAACAGCGGCTGCCGGAGCTGCGCAACGCCGGCAAGCTGCTCGAGGCGCAGCGTCTCGAGCAACGTACCCAGTTCGACCTGGAGATGATGGCGGCGACCGGCAGCTGCGCGGGGATCGAGAATTACTCACGCTACTTCACCGGTCGTGCGCCGGGGGAGCCGCCGCCGACGCTGTTCGAGTATCTGCCCAAAAATGCCTTGCTGATCGTCGATGAGAGCCACGTGACCGTGCCGCAGATCGGCGGCATGTATCGCGGCGACCTGGCGCGCAAGACCACGCTCAGCGAATACGGCTTCCGCCTGCCGTCCTGCATGGACAACCGGCCACTCAAATTCGAGGAGTGGAACGCGATGCGCCCGCAGACGGTCTATGTCTCCGCGACGCCAGGACCATGGGAGCTCGAGCGCACCGGCGGTGTGTTCGTCGAACAGATCATCCGTCCAACCGGCTTGATCGATCCGGTCTGCACGATCCGACCGACCGAACGACAGGTCGATGATCTGCTCGGCGAGATCCGGGAGGTCGCCAAGCGCGGCCAGCGCACGCTGGTCACGACGTTGACCAAGCGCATGGCCGAGGATTTGACCGAGTATCTCCATGAGGCCGGAGTTCGCGTCCGCTACATCCATTCCGACGTCGAGACGCTGGAGCGCATCGAGATCATTCGCGATCTGCGACTTGGCGCTTTCGACGTTCTGATCGGCATCAATCTGCTGCGCGAAGGGCTCGACATTCCGGAGTGCGCACTGGTCGCGATCCTCGACGCGGACAAGGAGGGATTCCTGCGATCCAAGACCTCGCTGGTGCAGACGATCGGCCGCGCCGCGCGCAACATCGATGGTCGAGTCCTGCTCTATGCCGACGTCATGACTCAGTCGCTCAAGGCGGCGCTCGATGAGACCGATCGCCGCCGCGCGCGCCAGGTCGCGTACAACACCGAGAACGGCATCACGCCCGAGAGCATCCGCAAGCAGATCGGCGACATCCTCGGCTCGGTCTACGAGCGCGATCACGTGCTGGTCGGCACCGGCATCGACCAGAAGCAGCACGCGGTCGGCCACAATCTGCGTGCCGTGATCACCGACCTCGAGCAGAAGATGAAGGACGCCGCCGCCGATCTCGAATTCGAGGAGGCCGGTCGGTTGCGCGACGAGATCCGGCGCTTGGAGTCGATCGAGCTGGAGATGCCACGCGGCGTCGCGGAGAAGGGACCCGCCGGCGGATACGTCGCCACGCCTGTGGGTGCCGCGAATCCGCGTTCCACCGGTGGCGCCGTCAACTCGCGCAGCGGTCGCGCGCGCCGGCCGCAATGGCGCCGCTGAGGTGGTGGGCGGCCTGAAGCCTGTGTCGGCGAATCTTACTTAACGTCGTCGCGTTAACCACATTGCGGCGTTAAGCGCCTGATGCCGCTCACTGGGCATGCTTCCTGCTTCATTGATCTCGCTTTCCGGTCAATCGAGCGAACAGGAGGCGATGATGCCAAGCGTGCATTCTGTCGAGACGATCCGTCGACCGATCGAACGCGATGTGGGCCTCGCCGCAATGGTGGCGGCGCTGTTCGGCTTTGCCTTGGTGATCGGAGACTCCCCTTCGAGCCCGAGTCCGCAGATAGAACTGCAGGCCGGGGTCGAAGCGCAGATCGTTGAGCCAGCCGCTGCGCCACCGGCGCCGGCGATGCCGCAGCTTCTCGGGCTTCGAGGCGACCGGCTCCGGTTCCTCCTCGGTGGCGCCGACTTCGCTCGCGCTGAAGGCGCGGCCGAGATGCGACGCTATTCCGGGGCCGATTGCACGCTCGTCGTGTTTCTCTATCGCAGTGCGGTTGGCCTCGTCGTCGAGCATGCGGAGAGCCGACCGACCGCGCTCGCCGCCGGCCCGATCGCCGTCAGCGCCTGTTTCGACGGCTTGACTCGGCAACGCCGGACCGCCGCCGCAACAGCCACGCCAGGCCCGGAAGCAGCAGCCCCGCGGTCGCTGGTGCGCTGACCGCTTCGGCCGCTTGCAGATTGAGCCGCAGCAGCAGCGGGTCGTGGTCGCTCGCGCGATCCGCGGCGACGAACTCGCTATTGACGTGGATGACGTCGAATTCCGCCAGGCCCGCGAGTCCGGCGCTGAGCAGCATGTGGTCGAGGGCCTGGCTGTTGCCGTCGAAGACGTAGGAATAGCGCTCCGCCTCCGCGAGCAGATCGTAGAGATTCGACAGGCCGGCGGCTTCCAGGATGGCGATCGTGTCGGAGAACTGAAAATCATTCATGTCGCCGAGCACCACGATCTTCGCGTTCGGATCGGCGGCGAGCAGCGCCTGGACAAACGCGGCGATCGACGCGGCCTGCTCCTTGCGTTGCGCCAACGTGAACTGGATCGGCTCCTGGAACCTGCCGAAGAGTGGCTGGTCTTGGGTCTTCGATTTCAGATGGTTTGCGATCAGGATCAGTCGCTGGCCATCGACGATGAACTCGACCGCCAGTGGCTTGCGTGCGCCGTCGAAGCCGAAGATCTCACCGGCGCCCGGAGGCACGGTGCTCCATGCGACATTCGTCGGATCGACGCGGCCAGGATTCTGCGCGAGAGAGCCATCGCCACTGATCGTGACCGGCACGTTGGTTCCGCCGCCGGCGCGGGCATTGAAGTCGACGGTCGCCGGATTGAACAGGAAACCCACACGGATGTTGCCGCCCGGCGCACCGCCATCCTGGCCATTCGCCGGATCGATTTGCACGAATTGATAAGCAGGACCGCCCGCGGCGGAGATCGCCGCAATCAACTTGCTGAACGTCACATTGGCCGAGACGATCCCATTGTCGGTCGTGCCGTTGTCGTCCTGGATCTCCGACAGGCTGATGATGTCGGGCGCCTTGAGGTTGGTCACGATCTGCTGCGCGATCGCCGTGAACTTCGAGTTGGCCGAATTGCCGGCCAGGTTCTCCACGTTGAAGCTCGCAATCGATACCTGGTCCGCCCGGGAATTGGCGGCGACCTCCTTGGCGAGTGCGCCCGTGGTCAGTGTCGGCGGCGTGGTGAGGAGAAGCTTGTAGTTGGCGAAGCTGTAATCCATTACGCCGACGACGTTCTGGAGCCGGTCGCCGACCTTGGCCTGGGGCATGTTCGCGCTGCCGATCAGCGGGTCGTCGACGATGACCCGCGCGCCGTTGAAACTGCCGGCGCTCACGGCGACGCCCCCGCGCGACGTCGGCAGCGGCGCGCCAACGCCGAGATCCGCGACCAGCGGGATCTCTCCGAAACCGTTGCGTGGCCCGACGACGATCGGGTTCTGCACGCTGACGCGCATTCCCTCCAGACTCTCGAAGAAATCGATCGCTTGGGTATTTATGTTGAACGGATGCGCCGCGCTCTCGACCGAGGCGCCTGACCCGGCGCCGATCACATTGGGTGCGATGCGACCGCCGCTGCCGATGATGGTCGCGGCGGGTGCTCCCGGCGAAGGTGCAGTGGAGACCGTGATTTGTGGCGCGGTGATCTCGGTGAGCGTGAGGTTGTTGAACGCCGAGTTTGTCGCCGTGCAGTTATTGCAGCCCGCGCGGAACTCCGTGACGTTTCCACTGACGATGACGCGCTGGCCGACGGTGACGCTCGGCGTGGTGCCGCCGGTGAAGACGAAGATCCCATCCGACGTCGCAAGATTGCCGTCGCCGCCCGGCCGGGGATCCTGCATGTAGAAGCCACGCGCTGAGCCGGTGGAGACGATCGCTGTCACCACGCCAGCTAAGCCGCTGACGGGCGGACCGGCGAAGGGCGAGGTGTGTCCGCTGCCTTGGATCTCCGGAATCGTCAGCGGTGCTTGTGCTTGAGCGCACGTCACGCCAAACGTCATCACGGCGGCGACCAGCCCACTACGTCGATTGAGCGGCTTGGTTTTTAACTCGATCATATTCCCTCCTCTGCGATCCGGCATCTGCCTGAAGGTGGCAGGTTAGCCGCGGAGTTTGACACTTCTAGTGCCATGCATCGGTGGTACGCGCGCTGGTCCGACTCGTGGTGCCTGCGATAGCGTCCTGCTTCAAATGAATGATGCGCGCATCTATCACGTCTGTCGTCGCGAGGAATGGCGTGCCGCGGAAGGCTTGGGCCGCTATGCCGGATCCACCCAGGATCTGGCGGATGGCTTCATTCATTTTTCCTCCGCCGCGCAAGTGGTGGAGAGCGTCGCGCGGCATCGCGCCGGACAGGACGGCCTCGTCATCATCGAAGTGGACTGCGCCGGACTTGGCGACGGCCTCAAATGGGAGGCGTCAAGGCGCGGCGCGCTCTTCCCGCATGTCTATGGCGGGCTGGATTTGAGGAGCGTCATCCGGGTGGCGCCGCTACCGCTCGGCGCAGACGGGCAGCATGTCTTCCCCTGGGGGCTCGTGGCCTGACAGCGCGGCGCGGCGCTTACGGCTCTTCCTTGGGCGCGAACACGGCATAGCCATTGCCGGTCCAATACAGCGCGACGTCGATACCGGCCTCGGTGCCGAGGAGAAGCATGTCGCCGCGCGGCTTGGCGCCTTGACGGACGAGGTTGCGATGCGCTGTCGAGCCGCGTCGCGCGATGCCGAGCGGCAGGTTCGGCTCACCCCAGATCGGAGTCGCGAAGAATTCCCGGTCGTGAATGATCCAGCGGGCGCCGTTCGCATGCGCAATGGCGAGCGCCAGAGTCTCGCCGCCGGGTGCGATTGACCGGCGCCCGAACGGGTTGGCGATGCGCAGCGTCGCATGGGCTGTGTCCCCCGCGGCGCGACGCTGCAAGCGCACCGCGTAGATCCGATCGGGCTTGCCGTCGCCGTCGAGATCCGCTGCGACGGGCATCCCCGTCTTGTCCGTCCGGATGACGACCGAGCGGTCGAATTCGACTGGCGTCACCGCCGGCTGCGCCGCAGCCGTGGCGGCGAGCATGGTCAGGAGCATCAGGACATGAGTGAACCGCACGCAGGCCTCCCCCATCGACCCGACTCATGATAGCCAAACGCCGCGTCATGAGCCTCCTCGACTTTGCATTTCCTCTCGTCCGTGCGCTCGATCCGGAGCGCGCGCATCTGCTCGCGATCCGCGCGCTGCGGATCTGCGGGCCGTTCCTCAGACCGGTTGCCGACGATCCGATCCTCGCCACGCGACTCTGGGGATTGGACTTCGCCAATCCGATCGGTATCGCCGCTGGGTTCGACAAGCATGCGGAGGCGCCGGACGCGCTCCGTGCGCTCGGCTTCGGCTTTGTCGAGATCGGTTCCGTCACGCCGCGGCCTCAGCCAGGCAATCCGCGCCCCCGCGTCTTTCGGCTCAGCGCGGACGACGCTGTCATCAACCGCTATGGCTTCAACAGCGATGGCATCGCAGTGGTCTCGGCGCGGCTGGGTTCGCGCAAGCGAGCCGGCGTGCTGGGCGTCAATCTCGGCAAGAACAAGGAGACCATCGATGCAGCCGACGATTACGTCCAAGGCGTTGCGGCGCTGGCCGGCGGCGCCGATTACGTTGTGATCAACGTGTCCTCGCCGAATACGCCGGGTCTGCGCGCGCTGCAGAGCCGCGCCGCGCTCGACGCGCTGGTGGCGCGGGTTCAGGCGGCGATGCCGGCGCCAGCGCGACCGCTGCTGGTCAAGATCGCGCCAGATCTCACGCCCGACGATCTCGCCGACGTCGCCGCTGTCGCGCAGGCGCGTGCGCTCGACGGGATCATCATCTCGAACACCACGATCGCCCGGCCGCAGACGCTGCGCAGCGCCGCGAAGGGCGAAGCCGGCGGCTTGTCCGGCCGTCCCTTGTTCGAGCGCTCGACAGCGCTGCTGCGCGTGATGCACGGGCTGACCGCGGGGCGGATCCCGCTGATCGGCGTGGGCGGCGTCGCGTCGGGCGACGATGCCTACGTCAAGCTGCGCGCAGGTGCGTCACTGGTGCAGCTCTATACGGCGCTGGCGTTGCACGGGCCCGGATTGATCGGACGGATCAAGCGCGACCTCGCTGCGCGGCTGCGGCGCGATGGCTTCGCTCGCGTCTCCGATTGCGTGGGCGTCGATCGCGTCTGATCAGCGCGGCGGGTCGCTGACCCGCCAGCCGTCGAGGTAATCGCGCAGCCGGTACCACGTCCCGATGGCGGGCATGAACCAGGGCTTGCCGCCATAAAGTGGCATGGTCGGGAAGGGCAGGCGAGAGAAGGCGGACGGACGGTTGTCGCCGCCGAGGATCTGGCGCGCGGCGCAGCGGCCGAGATGCGTCATCGTCACCACGCCGCTGCCATTGCAGCCCAGGGCGTAATGCACCCCGTCTTGCGCGCCGACATGCGGCAACATGTCCAGGGCGAAGGCGACGTTGCCCTTCCAGGCATGGCTGATGCGGACACCGCCGAGATCGGGCAGCAGATGCACGAGAAAGCGGTGCAGCCGCGCGCCCGCGCGCCGTACGTCGTCATCGACGAAACTGGCGCGGCCGCCGAACAGGATGCGCGTGTGGTCGGGCGAGGGGCGGAAGTAATAGAGGATCTTCTTGGTGTCGCCGTAGACGCGCAGCTTCGGCATGAGCCGATGCACCCGGGCCTCGCCGAGGGGTTCGGTCGCGATCATGTAGCTCGCGACGGGGATCAGCCGGCGCCGATGCCACGGTGTCGCGGCGCCGGTATAGCCATTGGTCGCCACCATGACCGCGCGCGCCTCGACCGGTCCCTGGCTGGTGCGCACGAGGATCTTTCCGGCCGTGCGCGTCCAGCCTTGCACCTCGATGCCGCTGATCAGAGTCGCGCCGTGGCGCATGGCCGCGCGTGCGAGGCCTTGCGTGTAGAGCGCGGGATGCAGACCGCCCGCGCGCTGGATCACCATGCCGCCATGATAGCGGTCGGTCGCCAGTTCCTCGCCGAGGCGTGCGCGCGGCAGGATCTCCGCGGTATCGCGGCCGCTGGCATTGAGCAGGTCGGCGCGGCGCTTGAGCGCGTCCAGCGCCTTGGGCGCGTGGGCGCCGACGAAGCGGCCGCAGCGGCGATAGCTGCAATCGATGTCCTCGCGCGCCACCAGCGCCTCGAATTCCTCGAAACTCGCCTCGGCCTCCTCGACCATTTCCGCGAGCAGCTTGGGTTCGACGGCCTGCTGCAGATTCGATTTCGCGCGCCCGAGGCTGCCGGCGCCCGACAAGGCGCCGCCATTGCGCGACGACGCGCCCCAGCCGATCGCTTCGCGATCCAGGACCAGCGCGCGCACGCCGCTGCGTCCGAGCTCGATCGCGGTCGAGAGTCCCGCGATGCCGCCGCCGATCACGACGATTTCGGCCTTGTCCGGCAGCGTGGATGTCGACGGGGCAGGCGGCGCCGCTTCCCACCAATACGGTGTCGTCACGAAGCCGGGTGCGAAGATGTCGGGGGACGGCGCCATCGCGAGGCGCTCAGCGGCCGCGCAGCGCGACGATCGCGGCGCGGGCGAGGGCGTCGGCGCGCTCGTTCTCGGCGTGGCCGGTATGGCCGCGCACCCAATGCCAGTCGATATGATGCGGTGCGGTGGCCTCGTCGAGCGCCTGCCACAGATCGACGTTCTTGACCGGCTTCTTCTCGGCCGTCTTCCAGCCCCGCTTCTTCCATTGCGGCAGCCATTTCGTGATGCCGTCGCGCACATAGGTCGAGTCTGTCGTCACGTGCACGCGCGACGCACGCGTCAGCGCGTTGAGGCCCGCGATGGCAGCCATCAACTCCATGCGATTATTCGTCGTCTCGTGTTCGCTGCCCGACAATTCACGCTCATGACCGCGCCAGCGCAGGATCGCTCCCCATCCACCAGGGCCCGGGTTTCCCGAGCAGGCGCCATCGACGAACAGCTCGACGACCTGGCCATCGATCTCGGTCATGGATTGGGCTTCACGAGGATCTCCGCCTGCACGTTCACCTGAACCTGCTCGATGCCGGGTTCCGCCGCGACGGGGGCGCCCGCCGCCGCGCCCGCCGCCATCGTCAACAGCGGCACGCGCGATCCCATGTTGCCGATCAGGAGGCTGCCCGCGAGGGCGCCGGCAACGCCGCCGAGATTGAACGCGGTGATGCCGACGTTGGCGGTCGCCGGATCGAAACCCGCG
>JANNTF010000510.1:0-4325 GCA_031403455.1 Alphaproteobacteria bacterium
GTTCGCGACGGTCATGTGCGGGAACAGCGCGAAATTCTGGAACACCATGCCGACATTGCGGTGGCGCGCCGGCACGTGGGTCACGTCGCGATCGCCGATCAGCACGCGCCCGGCCGACGGGTCGAGATAGCCGGCGGTGAGGTTGAGCAGCGTCGTCTTGCCCGAGCCCGAGGGCCCGAGCAGTGTCAGGAACTCGCCCGGCTCGACGCGCAGGCTGGTCGCATTGAGCGCCACGACCTCGCCGAAACGCTTGGCCGCGCCGTCGAAAGCCAGCGCCGTTCCCTTGCTCATCGCGCCTCTCCCGGCTGCCGCGTGCCCGAAAGCCGGGCGGCGAGGAACAGCGCGACGGCGACCAGGATCATGAACACCGAGGCGACCGCGACGATCGGCGTGAACTCGAGGCGCAGCGCCTCCCACATCTTGACCGGCAGGGTCTTGTTCTGCTGGCCCGCGATGAACGCGGCGACGATGACCTCGTCGAACGAGCTCAGGAAGGCGAAGGCCGTGCCGCCGATCATGCCGGGGATGATATTCGGCAGCGTGACGGTGAAGAAGATGCGCAAGGGACCGGCGCCGAGGCCGGCGGCGGCGCGCAGCCAGGACGGGTCCACCGTGCGCAGCGAGATGCCGACATTGATCACCACGATCGGCAGCGCCAGCAGCGCCTGACTCGCGACCAGCGCGCCGAGCGTGCCGTTGAGCTTGAACTCGATCGCGGTGCGATAGATCGCGACCGCGGTGACGATCACGGGAACGATCATCGGGGCGAGCAGCAATGCGGTCATTGCGACCCGCCAGCGCCGCGTCAGCGCCTGCAGTCCGAGCGCCGCGAGCGTGCCCATCGCCACCGCGACGATCGTTGCCAGCACGCCGACCTTGAGGCTGGTCACCAGCGTCGTCACCCATTCGGAATCGGCGAGGAAGGCCTCGTACCAGCGCAGCGCGTAGCGCGCGGGCGGAAGCTGGATGAAGCTGCTGCGGTTAAAGGACGCCGGCACCACCGCGAGGATCGGCAGGATCAGGAAGGCGAGGACCAGATTGGCCGAGCCGTAGGCGAGGCAGCGCAAGGCGAGCGGCAGCCGGGTCATTTGCTGATGCCGATCTGCTGGCCGAGCGGAATGAACCGCGCGCAGAGCGCGAGGATCACCAGCGTCGCCACCAGCAGGATGATCGAGGCCGCCGCCGCGAGGTCCCAGACCAGGCGCTCGCTGACGAAGATGTTGATCAGCATCGACAGCGTCACCGCGTTGGCGCCGCCGAGCAGGGCCGGCGTGATGAAGAAGCCGAGCGAGAGCAGGAACACGAAGGTGGCGCCGCCGATCAGGCCGGGCAGGGCAAGCGGGAAATAGACGTGGCGGAAGGTGTCGAGCAGGCTGGCCCCCAGCCCGTCGCTCGCCAGCAGCAGGCGGTGGTCGATCCGGCTCATCGCCGCATAGAGCGGCAGCACGGCGTAGGGCAGCATGACATGCACCATGCCGATCATCTCGCCCGTCGCGTTGAACAGCAGGGCGAGCGGCTCCCTGGTTAAGCCGATCTCGATCAGCGAGCGGTTGATCGGCCCGTTGCGCTCGAGCAGCAGCATCCAGGCGAAGGTGCGCACCAGCACCGAGATCCACAGCGGGAACAGCACGCCGTAGAGCACGAGCACGAAGCGCCAGCCCTTGGTCCGCGACAGCAGATAGGCGACCGGCCAGGCGAGGACGAGCGCGAATGCGGTGACGCCGGCCGCGACCAGGATCGTGTTGGCGAAGACGCGGCGATAGACGTCGCTGCCGGCAAGGCTCGCAAAGGTCGCGAACGGACCCGCCTCGTTCGTGAACGCCAATGCGAAGAACCGCGCCAGCGGCAGCACGAACCAGATGATCAGGAACGCCGCCGCCGGCAGCGCCAACAGCCCCGCGCCCAGTCTCACATTTCCCACGCGCGCTCCCCCATAATCGCGTGATCCCCAGCGGAAGCGACCGTAGCCCGGGGTTGCGTCGCGATCCTCCTCTTTTTTCGCGCCCGCATTGACGAATCAATTGGCGTTCCGGGATGCTGTCGGCCGTACGAGGGAGAGTCGTCAATGGCACGTGATCCGAGATTCGATCCGTTGTTCGAGCCGATGCGCATCGGTCCGAAGACGGCGCGCAATCGCTTCTATCAGGTGCCGCATTGCACGGGCATGGGCCGCGCCTGGCCGACGCCGAGCGCGGTCAGCCGCGGCGTCAAGGCCGAGGGCGGCTGGGCTGTCGTGTGCACCGAGCAATGCGACATCCACCAGACCGGCAACATCCTGAGCCAGGTCAGGCTGTGGGACGAGAAGGACATCGCGCCGCTCGCGCGCACCGCCGAGCGCATCCACGCCCATGGCAGCCTTGCGGGCATCGAGCTGGTCCATAACGGCTATCGCGTCGCCAATGCCGAGTCGCGCGACGCGCCGATGGCGCCGTCGGCGCGGCCGATCTACGGCATCCAGCCCGGGACGGCGCGCGCGATGGACAAGTCCGACATCCGCGCGGTGCGCCGCTGGCATCGCCAGGCCGCGCTCAACGCGCGCAAGGCCGGCTTCGACATCGTCTACGTCTATGCCGGCCACGATCTGGCGCTGCCGATGCACTTCCTCGGTCGCCGCCACAACCATCGCAGCGACGAGTATGGCGGCAGCCTGGAGAACCGTTCGCGGCTGCTGCGCGAGCTGCTCGAGGACACGCATGACGCCGTCGGCGGCGACTGCGCGGTGGCGCTGCGCATCGCGCTCGACGAGCTGCTCGGGCCGGCGGGCATCACCAGTGCCGGCGAAGGCCGCGAGCTGGTCGAGATGCTGGCGGAGATGCCCGATCTCTGGGACGTCAATGTCAGCGCCTGGGAGAACGACAGCGTCACCGCGCGCTTCGCCGAGGAGGGCTACCAGGAGACTCACACCGGCTTCGTCAAGTCGCTGACGACCAAGCCGGTGGTCGGGGTGGGCCGCTACACCTCGCCCGACCGCATGGCCGAGCTGGTGCGCCGCGGCGTGCTCGACTTCATCGGCGCCGCGCGGCCGTCGATCGCCGACCCGTTCCTGCCACGCAAGATCGAGGAGGGCAGGCTCGACGACATCCGCGAATGCATCGGCTGCAATGTCTGCGTTTCCGGCAACAACCTTCGCCACCCGATGCGCTGCACCCAGAACCCGACCATGAGCGAGGAGTGGCGGCGCGGCTGGCATCCCGAGCGCATCGCGCCGCGCAGCGGCAGTGATCGCATCCTCGTCGTTGGCGCAGGCCCGGCCGGGCTCGAGGCGGCGCGCGCGTTGGGTCAGCGCGGCTACGAGGTCAAGCTTGCCGAGGCCACGCGCGAGCTCGGCGGCCGCGTCTCGCGCGAGTGCCGCCTGCCGGGCCTCGCAAGCTGGGGCCGCGTGCGCGATTGGCGCGTGGGCCAGATCGCGAAGCTCTCCAACGTGGAGATCTTTCGCGAAAGCCGGATGACGGTGGAGGACGTGCTTGCGTCGGAGTGCGGCGTGGTCGCGCTGGCGACCGGCTCGCGCTGGCGCGCCGATGGCGTCGGCCGGCATCACAGCTTCGCGCTCGACGGGCTCGGACGGCTTCCCGTGCTGACGCCGGACTCCATCATGGCGGGCGAACGGCCGGCCGGTCCGGTGATCGTCTACGACGACGACCACTACTACATGGGCGGCGTCATCGCCGAGAAGCTGCGCCGCGACGGACTCGAAGTCACGCTGGTGACGCCCGAGAGCATGGCCTCTTCGTTCACCCAGTACACGCTGGAGCAGACGCGCATCCAGGCGCGGCTGATCGAAATCGGCGTGACGATCCTGGTCTCGACCGACCTCGCAGCCCTGCACGCGGGCGAGGTCGAACTCGCCTGCGCCTATACCGGCCGCACGCGGCGCATCGCCGCCGGCAGCGTCGTGATGGTCACGATGCAGTCACCTGACGACGCGCTCTATCAGGCACTCGCCGGGCGCCCCGAGGCGCTTGCCGCCGCCGGCATCCGCAAGCTCGCATGCATCGGCGACGCGCTGGCGCCGGGCATCATCGCCAATGCGGTGTGGTACGGCCACCGCTTCGCGCGCGAGTTCGATCGCCCCGAGGCAGACAACGTCGACTTCCGCCGCGAGAACGTGGAGCTGGCGGAGATCTGATCGGCGCGCGATATCAGTTCCGGAGGCGGAGATTCGCGGGATCGTAGAGGGGCTCGGCCGCGACGACGGCGCGGCGGCGGTCGCCGAGGATGTCGATGGCGAGCGCGGTGCCGGCGTTTGCTAGCGACGACCGGACATAGGCGAGGGCGATCGAGCGGCGGATGCGGTGGCCGTAGCCGCCCGAGGTCACGATGCCGAC
>JANNTF010000511.1:0-5908 GCA_031403455.1 Alphaproteobacteria bacterium
GATTACGCGCCGCGGGACGAGCATGGCGGCCCCGTTTATCACCGGCGCCGCTGTCTTGGCGCAGCAGTTGTCGGTACGTGAGACCGGCCATCGGCTCACCATGGCGGAATTCCGCGTGGCGGCTTGATCCTCAATTTCATGCCGTGCGTGTTCCCGGTCCTGTCCATGAAGGCGTTTGCGCTCGTCGCGCAGCAACGATCCAATCGCCGCGCGCGCCTCGGTGACGCCATCGCCTATCTGGCGGGCGTGCTCGCCTGCTTCGCCGTCATCGCGGCTGTATTGTTGGCCCTGCGCGCGAGCGGTGCGGAGCTTGGTTGGGGATTCCAGTTCCAGTCGCCGATCTTCGTGACGTTGCTCGCCTACGTCATGCTCGCCGTCGGCCTCAGCCTGTCGGGCGTTTTCCTGATCGACGCCTATGCCGTCGCCAATCTGGGCCAGGCACACAGCCGTGATGCCGGGAGGCTCGGCGCCTTCATGACCGGATTGCTCGCCGTCATCGTCGCCACGCCCTGCACGGCGCCGTTCATGGGCGCGGCGCTCGGCGTCGCGCTGAGCGCCGAACCGTCGACGATGGTGGCGATCCTGTTCGCGCTGGGCGCGGGGTTCGCGCTCCCCTTGGTCGCAGTCTCATTCATTCCCGGCATTGCCCGTCTGCTGCCACAACCGGGCGCGTGGATGGAGCGTCTGAAGCAGGCCCTGGCGTTTCCGATGTACGCGACCGCGGCGTGGCTCGTGTGGGTGACCAGCCAGCAGACCAGCGCGGACGGCTTCGCACGCGTGCTCGCCGGCCTGATCCTGGTGGCGTTCGCCGGCTGGCTCCATGGCGCGACGCAACCGAGCGGCCGGCGATGGCGAACGCTCGCGGCGGCCACCAGCCTTGCTCTCGCGATCGGGTTCGCGAGCGGCATCACGGAATCATCCGGTACGCGCGTGGATGCCACATCGGCAAGCCAGCCGCTCGGCGCCGAGAGTTTCTCGGCGGAGCGCCTGGCGGCCCTGCGCGGCGAAGGCCGCATCGTGTTCGTGAACATGACCGCGGCGTGGTGCATCAGCTGCCTGTTCAACGAACGCTCGACGCTTGCGACGGATACGGAGCGCAAGGCGTTCGAGTTGCGCCGCGTGGCCTATCTGAAAGGCGATTGGACACAGCGCGATCCGGTGATCACCCAGTTCCTGCGCAGCTTTCAGCGCAGCGGCGTGCCGCTCTACGTCGCGTATCCCGCGGATGGCGGATCCCCGATCGTGCTGCCGCAGATCCTGACCGAGACCGCCGTGCTGGCGGCGATCGGCGCCGCCCGCTGACGCGACCCGGCGTCGATCACCAACGGCATGGCGGATGGGGAGGGATTCGAACCCACGAGACCCGCGAGGGGTCTGCCGGTTTTCAAGACCGGTGCAATAAACCGCTCTGCCACCCATCCGTTGTTGAAGCTCCTACACAATTCGCTCTCGATAGGGCAAGCGCTGTGCCGTGGTCACGGGCGCGGCCGGTGGAAACGCGCCCTGTCGAGGCGTCTTCACCCGGGTCGCTTCGGCGACCAAG
Organism: Alphaproteobacteria bacterium; assembly: GCA_031403455.1. Classification (GTDB taxonomy): domain Bacteria; phylum Pseudomonadota; class Alphaproteobacteria; order CACIAM-22H2; family CACIAM-22H2; genus CAIOSQ01. The sequence goes on from JANNTF010000511.1 coordinate 1,544, forward strand.
CGGGCCAATCTCCGCGCCAATACGGGCAGTTCGACCGCAGTTGCGGTTGCGGGCTCTTCCTATCGTCAGGCCATTGCAACGAGCCTGCATGAAAGGACATGCCCATGCCTCGCTACCTCGTCGAACGCACCTTCCCCGACGGCCTCGGGCTGCCGGTCGACAGCATCTCCGAGGTCCGCGTGCTCGAACCGTATTTCCTGCACTGATGCGGGCGCGGCGCGAGACGGCACGCGGTGGTCCGCGCGATGGCCGCCAGTTAGCGCCGAGAATCTCGTGGATGCCGCCGACGGCCAGCCTACGCTCGAGTGCTTGAGAAGGAGGTCGCAGGCGCGTATCGGCCAATTAAATTGCTGGAGCGCGACGAGGTGCTGACGCGTCTGCAGGCGCTCGCGAAGGCGGCCGCCGGCGGGACGGGTGCGCGCTGCGCTCGACTCGGATGCTGATCGACCTCGCGTCTTCAGCGCCTTCGTCGAGCGGCTCGCCGCGCGACCCCCGGTCGTCGTCTTCGAGGATCTGCATTGGGCCGACGGCGCCACGCTCGATCTGCTGCGTCATGTCGGGCGCCGCATCGCGCACACCCGCTCGCTGCTGATCGCGACCTGCCGCGACGACGAGCGCGCATGTCGTGCTCGCCGATAGCCGGTCGCCGGTCATCGCGCGGATCATGGCGCTGGTCGCGCTCGAGCGGCTACGCGCGCGCAGCGGCGATCCCGGAATCTGGCAGCTGCTCGACGAAGCGCGCGACGTCGCCGGCAAATCCGGCACGCTGCAACGCGTCGCGCCGATGTGGGCCGCACGCGCGGAGGCGCGGTGGCTGGCCGGTGATGGCGCCGCCGCCGCGCAGGAGGCGGCGCTCGGACTCGAGCTCGCACTGCGCAAGCGGTACGCGTGGTTCGCGTCGGAGCTAGGGTTGTGGAGCGGGCAGGGTGGAGCGCCGGACTCGGCAGTCCTGCCCGAGTTTTGCCGGCGGAATCCGTTCGCGCTCGAGGCGGCGGGCGCGTGGCGCGATGCCGCGGAGGCGTGGCGGGCGCTTGGCTGCCCGTTCGAGACCGCGCGCGCCCTGGCCGGCGGCGACGAGACCGCGCAGCGCGAGGCGCTGGCGATGCTCGAGCCGCTCGGTGCCACGCCGATGATCGAGCGCGTGCGCCGGCGTCTGCGTGCCGCCGGCGTACGCGGCTTGCCGCGTGGTCCGCGCGAGTCGACGCAGGCGAACCTCCCGGGCTGACGCGCAAGGAGATGCAGGTGCTGGCGCTGGTCGCGCAGGGCCTGCGCAGCAAGGAGATCGCGCGGCGCCTCGCCGCGATCTTCGCCAAGCTCGACGTGACGACGCGGGCGCAAGCCGTCAGCGCCGCGCATCGCCTGGGCGTGGTCCACGATTGAGTTCGCGCGGCGCCGGGCTTCCGCGACAAGAGACGTTATTTCCACAAATACATGCGCGAGGATTGCGGCCACGCCGGTCGCCGACGCAGAATGCGCGCCGCTGCGTCCTTCACTCCTGTCCTCCGCTCCCGCAACTGTGTCCGAGTTCTTGCTGTGGCTCTCGAAAGCCTTCTGGCTCGTCGCCGAGCCGGGGAGTCTGCTGCTTGGCATGTGGCTGATTGGCGTCGTGTGCCTTTTCACACGGTGGTTTCGGCAGGGACGGATCCTGGTGCTGCTCGCGGCGGCGATGACGACCACGGTCGCGATGCTGCCGATCGGCCAGCTCGCGCTCAAGCCGATCGAGGATCGCTTTCCGCCGCCAGCCACGTTGCCCGTGAAGGTGGACGGCATCCTCGTGCTCGGCGGCGTCATCGACGAATACGTGATCGGCAAGCGGGGAATCCCAAAATCCCTGGTCGCGGCGGGAAGCCCGAGGCTCGATGCCTTCCTCGAGCTGGCGCGGCGCTATCCACTCGCACGGCATGTCTTCACGGGTGGTTCGATCACGCTGATCAAGGGCCGCGATACGGAGGCCGATGTCGTGCGCCGGATCTTCGCCCGATTGGGCGTCGATACCACGCGCATCGTCTGGGAAGACCGTTCGCGCAACACCTGGGAGAACGCGCGCTTTTCCTTCGACGCGCTCAAGCCGGAACCGGGGCAGACTTGGCTGCTCATCACGTCGGCGCGCCACATGCCGCGGGCGATGAGCACGTTCCGCAAGGCGGGATGGACCGGAATCGTGCCGTTTCCCGTCGATTTCGCCACCGACTACGAACTCTCGGAGTTCGAGCCGCTGTTCCGGCTCGGCGCCAATCTGACCGATCTCTCGGAGGCCATTCGTGAGTATGTCGGTCTGATCGTCTACTACGTGCTCGGGCGCAGCACGGCGCTGCTGCCAGGGCCCGACTCCTGACATCGCTTGCCAATTGCCCTCCGGCCGGGTGGCGTGCATACAGCCGACATCCTCGATCCCACCCGATTCGCATCAGATGCAGATTGTTCTCGATCGCGCGAGGCTCGGCCGACGCCGAGTCCTCGTTGCACTGGCCGCCCTCGCCGCCATCCCGCATGGCGCGCGCGCCGCGGGGCAGGAGTTCCGTGGCTGGCTGCAGGCCTTCCGAGCCGAAGCCGCGAGCAAGGGCATTTCGCAAGCGGTGCTCGACGACGCGCTGGGCGCCGTCGCGCCGATCCCACGCGTACTCGAGCTTGATCGGCGGCAGCCTGAATCGGTGCAGTCGCTCGAGGAGTACCTCGCATCGCGTCTGACGGCGACGAAGATCGAGAATGGCCGCCGACGGCTCTCCGAGCACGGCGGTATCCTCGCCCAGGTGCAGCAGCGCTTCAACGTGCACCCGCAATTCATCATCGCGCTCTGGGGCATCGAGTCCGATTACGGCCGCTTCATGGGAGATTTTTCGATCGTCGCCTCGCTGGCCACGCTCGCCCATGACGGTCGGCGCAGCGCCTATTTTCGCGAGGAGCTGCTCAATGCGCTGCGCATCCTGGAACGGCGCAAGATGCGCAGCGCCGAGTTGCGCGGCTCCTGGGCCGGCGCGATGGGGCAATGCCAGTTCATGCCGTCGAATTATCTCGCGCACGCTGTCGATTTCGACGGCGACGGCAAGGCCGATATCTGGACCACCCAGGTGGACGTCTTCGCGTCGATGGCCAATTTCCTGAGCAAGCTGGGCTGGCGCGGCGATGAAGGGTGGGGCTATGAGGTCCGGCTGCCCGCGGGGCTGGATCGCGGCTTGATCGACCCCGAGAGCGTGCGCAGGCCGATCAGCGAGTGGCAGGCGCTTGGCGTGCGGCACAGCGACGGTCGCCCGCTCACCGGCCGCGACACGGCGGCATCGCTGGCGCAGCCCGATGGCGCGGGCGGACGGGCGTTCCTGATCACCAATAATTTCCGCGTGCTCAGGCGATGGAACACGCCGCAACGCTTTCGCATCGCCGTCTGTCTGCTTGCCGATCGACTCATCGCTGCCTAGTCGTTTTCGCGAGTCCGCGTCTCCAGGAGTTCCTGCGACAATGATTTTGCCTTCACCGCGCGCGGTTGCCCTGTGGGCATCGATGGTCCTGGCTTTCGGGCTCGGCGGTTGCGCCGAACTCAAACTCGGCGCAACGGGGGTCAAGACCATCCAGCGCGGCGGCGAGGAGCAGACCCGCGGCATCTACAAGATCGGTACCGCCTATCAGATCAATGGCGCCTGGTACTACCCGGCCGAGGATTACAGCTATGCGGAAACCGGCATCGCGTCGTTCTACGGTGGCGAGCGCAGCGGCGTGGATTTTCACGGTCGGTACACCGCTAATGGTGAACTCTACGACATGAACGCGTTGACCGCCGCGCACCAGACCTTGCCGATGCCGAGCCTCGTGCGTGTCACGAATCTCGACAATGGTCGGCAGATGGTGCTGCGCGTCAATGATCGCGGGCCTTTCGTCGCCGGCAGAATCATCGACGTGTCGCGCCGAAGCGCCCAGTTGCTCGGCTTCGAAGGTCGCGGAACCGCGCGCGTGCGGGTGGAAATCCTCGCCGATGAGAGCCAACAATTGAAAGCGGCATTGACCACCAGGGCCGCGCCGACGGGCGAGACGGTTGCGGCCGCGCCGCGCGGCAACGTATCGAGCGACGCCTTGCCGCCGCCCAGCGGCGCGCGTATCTCCGCGACTCAGAGTTCGGTCTTGCCGCCGCCCTCGGAGACACTGCCGCCCGCGCCGCCGGTGATCGGGCAGGCACCGGTCGCGGGCCGCGCGCCGTCACCGCCGTCACCGCCGCCGCGAGCGCCCTCGGTTACGACCGCGAATTCGGCTCAGGTCGCGTTCCTACCGCCGGAAGCGCAGGGTCGCGCCATCCCGACTCTGACTCAGACGCAAGTACGCGCGACGTCGCTCTGGATTCAGGCCGGCGCCTTTTCGAGTTACGACAACGCGGCGCGC
>JANNTF010000512.1:0-1216 GCA_031403455.1 Alphaproteobacteria bacterium
CCTCGCCAAGCATTTCAAGGTCTCGGTCCGCACCCCGTTCAAGGAGCTGGCGAAGAGCGTTCAGGACGGGATCCTCTTCGGATCCGGCGGCGAGACGGTGAAGATGACCTTCTCGGACGGTCTGCGTCAGTACACCACCGCCAAGGCATTCGAGGGCGTGATTCCCAATCTCGATCGCCGCTGGAAGGAGACCGACAGCGCATGGACACGCGAGGAGCTTGGTCGCTTCCAGTCGTCGAAGCCGTGCGAGGCCTGCCACGGCCATCGTCTCAAGCCGGAAGCCTTGTCGGTGAAGATCGACGCGCGCCATCTCGGCGAAGTGACGGAGATGTCGATCGAACGCGCGCAAGCCTGGTTCACGTCGTTGGCCGCGCGCCTCACGCCCAAGCAGCGCGAGATCGCGGGTCGCATCCTCAAGGAGATCAACGAGCGTCTGGGCTTCCTGATGAATGTCGGCCTGGAATACCTGACGCTGGCGCGCGCGGCGGGAACTCTCTCGGGTGGCGAGAGCCAGCGCATCCGCCTCGCATCCCAGATCGGTTCCGGGCTCACAGGCGTGCTCTACGTCCTGGACGAACCGTCGATCGGGCTTCATCAGCGCGACAACGCGCGATTGCTGACGACGCTCAAGCGCTTGCGCGATCTCGGCAACACGGTGCTCGTGGTCGAACATGACGAGGAAGCGATCCGCGAAGCCGATTTTCTCGTGGACATGGGACCAGCCGCAGGCGTCAACGGCGGCAATGTCATCGCCATCGGCACACCGGCGGCGGTGATCGCTTCACCGCACAGCATCACGGGCCAGTATCTGACGGGCTTCAAGCAGATCGCCGTGCCCGGCCAGCGCCGTCCGGGTCATCGCGGCCAACACCTGCGGATCAAGGGCGCACGCGCCAATAATCTGAAGAATGTCAGCGTCGACATTCCACTCGGCACACTCACCTGCGTCACCGGCGTCTCGGGCGGCGGCAAGTCGACCCTGGTGATCGAGACTCTCTACAAGGCGCTGGCGCGCCGTCTCATGAACACGCGCGAACACGCCGCCACGCACGACGCCATCGACGGCGTCGATCATCTCGACAAGATCATCGACATCGATCAGTCGCCGATCGGGCGGACGCCGCGCTCGAATCCGGCGACCTATACCGGGCTCTTCACCTTCATCCGTGAGCTCTTCGCGATGCTGCCCGAAGCCAAGGCCCGCGGGTTCAGGCCC
>JANNTF010000513.1:0-3889 GCA_031403455.1 Alphaproteobacteria bacterium
GAGATCGACCGTGCCGGCGCCGGCCAGCGAGCCCAGCGTGACCTGCTCGTTGTAGCCACGGCGCAGCAGCTCCGGCACGGTCATGCGACCGATGGTGACCGCGGTGGCGGTCGAGGAGCCGGACACCGCGGCGAAGATGCCGGAGCCGATGACGTTCACGTGCAGCAGGCGGCCGGGCAGGCGGCGCATCCACGGCGCGAGCCCGGTGAACATGTCTTCCGAGAGCCGCGTGCGAAACAAGATCTCGCCCATCCAGATGAAGAGCGGCAGCGCGGTGAGCGACCACTCGGAGCTCTGTCCCCAGATCGTGGTCGCCAACAACTTGCCGACCGGCGCCGAGGTGAACATCACGATGCCGACGAGACCGACCGCCATCAGCGACAAGGCGATCCACAACCCGCTCGCCAGGAATGCAAACACGGCAACGAGCAGGACGGCGATGGCGAAACCCTGGTCCATGGCGGCGCTACTCGTGCGCCGCGTGCCGGTCGCCCTGCTCGCCCGCCAGCGCGGCGGCGCGGTCATAGGAACTCGGCCGGCCGCGCAGGACCGCGATCAGATCGTCGAGAAAGGCGATGAACATCAGGATGATTCCGATCGCCATGCCGATCTGCGGAATCCATTTGGGGATGGAGATCAGCCCGATCGTGTAGTCGGGAAACACGATGCCGTCATGGACCATGTCGACGGCGTAGACGGCGAAGAAGCCGGAGATCGCGGTGGCCATCGTGAGGCAGACGATCTCCCCCACGCGCCGCGCGGATCGGGGGAGATGCTCGAGCAGCAGGCTCACGCGGATATGGCCGCCACGCCGCAAGGTGAAGGCGAGCGCCAGGAACGAGGACGCGGCGAGCGACAGCCGCGCGAAATCATCGGCCGAGGGCACGAGGACATTGAACAGCCGCCCGACGATCTGCGCCGTGACCAGCACGGCGATGGCGAGCAGGAACAGCGCGGCGAGGTAGCCGCTGCCGATATAGAGGGCATCGAGGAAACGGCGCATGGCGCGGTCCGGAAGAGCTCCTCCCCGCCGGGTCGCGGCGGGGAGGATGGCGTCTCAGCTCCGCAGCCTGGCGCGATAGGCGTCGACGATCTTCTTGCCGTCGTCGCCGGCCTTCTTCAGCCAATCCTCGAGCATCTGCTCGCCGATCTTGCGCAGCTCGGCACGGAAAATGTCGCTGATCGGCGACAGGATCATGCCGTTCTGCACCAGGCCCTTCGGGGTCTCGTCGTTGTCGCGCTCGCTCCATTCCCAGCCGCGCTTCTCGGCGATCGCCGCCTGCTCGAGCACGATCTTGCGCACCGATTCGGGCAGCGCCTGGAAGATGCGCTCGTTCACGAACACGACGTTCTTCGGGACCCAGGCCTGCGTGTCGTAGACGTATTTCGTGTAGTCCCAGGCCTTCTGCGACAAGGCCGTCGGCGCCGAGGTGAACATCGTGTCGATGATGCCCGACGAGAAGGCCTGCGGGATCTCCGTCGCCTGCACCGTCGTCGGCACCGTGCCCATCAGCTGCGCCAGGCGCGCGGTCTGCGCGTTGTAGGTGCGCATCTTCAGGCCCTGGAGATCCTTGATCGAGTTCACCGGCTTCTTGGTGAAGAAGGCCTGCGACGGCCACGGCACCATGTAGAGCGGACGCAGGCCCTGCTTCATCAGCCGGTCGGTGATCGCGTCGCGCGACACCTCGAGCAGCGCCCGCGCCTCCTTGTAGCTGGCGGCGAAGAACGGGATCGCATCGAGCTCGAACACCGGATCCTCCGGCCCGAGATTGGGCTTAAAGATCTCCCCGATCTGCACCTGACCGGTCTGCACCGCGCGCTTGATCTCAGGGTTCTTGATCAGCGAGTTGGCGCTGTGGATCGTGATGTCCAGCGCGCCATTGGTCGCCTTCTTGATGTCCTCGGCGAATTGGTAGTCGTTCTTGGTCTGGAATTCGCTGTCGGGATAGGGCGTCGGCATCTGCCACTTCGTCTGCGCCGTCGCCGGCTGCAGCGCCACCGCCAGCGTCAATGCCGCACCGGCCATCAGAGTCTTCAACATGATCATCCCTCCCGTTTCGCAAGCCACGGAGAGTATGGACGAGCGTCGGCATGCTTCAACCGAAACCTCATCCGGGCTATCAGTTTGCGCGATGTCGGCGCCGTCAGACCCAGTCTCCCCAAGTCATGCGATCGTGCGTTTCGCCGCGACGCTCGACCTCGAGGTCGTGCCACCGGAGATCGTCGCGCACGCCAAGGCGCATCTCCTCGACGCGCTCGGCGTCGGTCTGGCCGCGGCTTCATTGCCGCGGTGCCGCGGATTGCACCGCGTTGCCGCCGCGCTTGGCCAAGGCGCCGAGGCGACGGGCCTGGGCCTCGCCGCGCCGATGCCGGCGGCGTCGGCGGCACTGCTCAACGGCGCGCTCATCCATTCCCTGGAATTCGACGACACGCATATGGCGTCCATCGTGCACGGCTCGTCGGTGGTCGCGGCGACCGCCCTCGCCGTCGCAGAGCGTGAGCGCTGTGATGGCCGGCGCCTGCTCGCCGCGATCATCGCGGGTTGGGAGGTCTTCGCGCGACTGGGTCTCGCGGCACCCGGCGCGTTCCAAGCCGCGGGATTCCAGGTCACGGCTTGTACAGGGCCGTTCGCGGCTGCGCTGGTCGCCGGCAAATTGGCGCGGCTCGATCAGGCGCGGCTCGTGCACGCGCTCGGCATCGCCGGCAGCCAGGCCTTCGGCACCATGGAGTATCTCGCGCATGGCGCGACGGTGAAGGCCTGCCATCCCGGCTGGGCCGCCCATGCCGGCGTGATCGCCGCGGCGCTGGCGGCCGCCGACTTCACCGGGCCGCCGACGATCTTCGAGGGGCCGCGCGGCCTCTACGCCCAATTCGCGCGCGCGCCGCGCGGCGGCGAAGCCTTGGCCGAACTCTGCGCGACGCTGGGTCAGCGCTGGTGCCTCGCCGAGGCTGCGATCAAGCCGCTCGCCTGCTGCCACTACATCCAGCCCTTCGTGGAGTGCCTCGAGACCCTGCTCGCGCAAGGCGTCGCTCCCGAGGCGATCGCGGCGATCGAGTGCCACGTGCCACGCGAGGAGCTGATGGTGATCTGCGAGCCGCGCGAATTAAAGCGCGTGCCGCGCAGCTGGTTCGACGCCAAGTTCAGCCTCGGCTATTGCCTCGGCGCACGCCTCGCGCAGGGCCGTCTCGACATCGATGCCTTCGAGTTCGATGCCCCCGATCCCGCCGTGCTGCGCTTCTCCGATCTCGTCACCTGGGAACCGCGCGACGGCAGCGGCTTTCCTGCGCGCTATCCCGGCGCCATCATTTTGCGCACCCGTGATGGCCGCACGCTGCGCGCGTCGGTCGACGATGTGCTCGGTGGGCCTGTTCGGCCGCTGCCGCATTCCGCCATCGTTGAGAAGTTCAGCGGCAATGCGCGTCGTAGCCTGACCCGCTCAGCTACCGACAGCCTGGCTGATCTCGTCGCGCGGCTGGAGCGGCTCGATGATCTCAGCGCTTTGTCGGCGTCGCTGCGCCAGGTCCAGGCTTGAACATCTCGGCGAGCAGTTCGGTCGGCGCGACGTCAGGCCGATCGAGAGCGAAGACATTGTCGACGCGCGTGTAGTCCATATAGCCGAACCGCGCGACCGGCGCGTAGCGCAGCATGTCGATCATCCCGTCGACGATCAGCTCGTCGGCGATGTGGATCCCGACGACCTGGCCGAACACCACGTTGTTCTCCATCGGCGGCATCGTGGTCGGCAGCCGCAGCGCATGCAGGAAGCGGCACTCCAGATTGACTGGCGATTCAAGCAGCCGTGGCGGCTTGACGATCCGACAAGGCGCCGGAGTCAGGCCCGCCGCGGCGAATTCATCGACCTCCGGCCCGAAATGCGCGGAGGTCAGA
>JANNTF010000514.1:0-15420 GCA_031403455.1 Alphaproteobacteria bacterium
CACGGCCGTCGCCGGCGAGTACAGCGTCAATCTCGGCAATCTCTCGGCCGGGACGCATTACCTGCAGATCCTGCGTGCCGATCACGGCGGCGGCACGGGCTGGACGATCGAGACGAATGGCGACGTGCGGGGTCCTGACCCGAACGCCGAGGTGCCTGTGCCTGCGACGCTCTTGTTGCTCGGCACGATGCTCACCGGTCTCGGGGTTGCGCGCCGTCGCAGCTGAGCGTCGCGACCTGATTGACGGCCCTCCCGCAGCGCGGGGGGCCGTTTGTTCTTGCGCGCGGCGAAACGGGATAGGATCGATCCCGAAAGCCATGCCGCTCCGCCTCCTCGCCAATCGTAGCGTCGATCTCGTCTTCGTCGTTTTCGGGGTGTCGATCATCGTCTTCCTGATGATCCGGCTGATCCCGGGCGACGCGGTGGCGATCATGCTCGGCGCGAATACGGAGATCACGCCCGAACGCCTCGCCAGCCTGCGCGCGCGGGTCGGGCTCGATCGGCCGCTGCATGAGCAATATTGGATCTGGGCCGTGAAGGCGCTGACAGGCGATCTCGGTCAGAGTCTGTGGACCGGCAAGCCCGTGATGGAGGAGATCGGCGGCAATATCGGCGTGACCGCGCAGCTGCTGGTCATGTCGCTCGCGATCGGCGCCGGGCTGGCGGTACCGGCGGGTTGCAAGATGGCCTATGTGCGCGGCGGCGCCACGGATATCGCGCTGCGGGTGGTCACCATCGCCGGCATCACGGTGCCGTCCTTCTGGCTCGGCATCGTGATGATCCTCGTGCTCGCCAGCGTCGCGCCGAGCTTTCCGAGCCTGGGACATGTGCCCTTCGCGCAGGATCCGATCGGCAATCTGCAGCGCATGCTGCTGCCGTCGCTCGCGCTGGGCTTGCCGATCCTCGCCTCGCTCGCGCGGCTCGTGCGCACCGCGATGCTCGATGCGCTCGGACAGGATTACATCCGCACCGCCCGAGCCAAAGGCGTCAGCGAACGCGCCGTCGTCTACAAGCACGCGCTGCGCAATGCGCTGATTCCCTTCGTGACCAGCGTCGGCATCACCGCGGGGTATCTGTTCGGCGGGGCGATCGTGGTGGAGCAAGTCTTCGCCCTGCCCGGCCTCGGCCGCCTCATCGTCGGCGCGATCGGGGAGCGCAACTATCCGCTGATCCAGGCCGCGATCCTGATCGTGACGACGGGCTTCGTCGTGATCAACTTCGCCGTCGACCTGCTCTACGCCGCGATCGATCCGCGCGTGCGAAGCTGAGCCATGCGCCCGCTGCGCGACCATCCGCTGCTCACGGCCGCGCTGGCGCTGGTCGTGCTGCAGGTCGCGCTCGCCCTCTTCGCGCCCTGGGTCGCGCCGCATGATCCACTCGCGCAGACCGTCGTGCAGCGCCTCAAGGGCCCGAGCACGCTGAACTGGCTGGGCACCGATCAGCTCGGCCGCGACAATTTCTCCCGCATCCTGCATGGCTATCGCGGATCTCTGGCCATCTCGGGAAGTGCGGTCGTGATCGCGCTCCTCGTCGGCGGAGCGCTCGGCCTCGTCTCGGCCTATTACCGCGGCTGGACGGAGCGCATCGTGATGCGCGCGATGGACGTGCTGTTCGCCTTTCCGCTCCTGCTGCTCGCGATCGGTATCATCGCGATCCTCGGGCCACAGGCCTGGACGACGGCGCTCGCGATCGCGATCGTCTACACGCCGATCTTCGCGCGACTGATCCGCGGTCCGGCCCTCGTGATCGCCGAGAGCGAGTACGTGACGGGCGCGCGCGCCGTCGGAGCATCGGATCTGCGCATCCTGCTGCGCCATATCCTGCCCAATCTCGCGAGCGTGATGCTCGTCCAGGCGAGTCTGCTGCTCTCCGCCGCGATCCTCGTCGAGGCGTCGCTCTCCTTCCTCGGCCTCGGCACGCAACCACCCACGCCGTCGCTGGGACTCATGCTGTCCGAGGGTCGCAACTTCCTGATGCTCGGGCCGTGGAGTGCGATCTTCGCCGGCCTCGCGATCCTGTTCATGTCCTTCGGCTTCAACCTGCTCGGCGACGCGCTGCGCGACACACTCGATCCGCGGTTGAAGAAATTGTCGTGAGACTGCGCCCTGCCCAACCGGAGGACGTCCCGGCGCTCGCCCGGATCGCCGCCGCGTCCTATCGCCAGGCCTTCGCGGCGATTCTGGAGCCGCGCGCCCTCAGATCTCGCGATGCGCGCTTCTTCGCGCGGCGATTCAGGCGCCTGCGTCGGCGCCTGTGGCTCGCAAGCGAGCGCGGACGCGTGATCGCCTTCAGCCTGGTGACGCGCCAGCATCTGGACATGCTGTTCGTCGATCCGCACTTCGCTGGCCGTGGCGCCGGCCGGCGGCTGCTGGCGCATGGCACGCGGCGCGGCGTGCGCACGCTCGAATGCTTTCGCGACAACCATGCCGCGCGCCGATTCTACGAACGCGCGGGGTGGCGGCTTGCCCGCGGGTATTCGCGCGTGTTCGCCGGCAAGCTTCGCCACTTCGTGTTCTACGAACGCGCGCGACGCGAGGGTTGACCACGACGCTGGACCTCGCCACCCGCAGCGCCCGATAGTGGCGGTTCATCGAACCAGACGAGGTCGCATGAACTTGGTCGTTCTACCCGGCGACGGCATCGGCCCCGAGATCACGCTCGCGGCGCTGGAAGTGCTCGGCGCGGCCAAGCGCCATTTCGACCTCGATGTCAGCGTCGAGCATCATGCGATCGGGCTGGACGCGCTGCAGAGCCACGGCACGACATTGCCCAACGAAGTGGTGGCGCGTGCGCGCGCGGCCGACGGCATCATTCTCGGCCCGGTCTCGACCTTCGACTATCCGGCTCCCGAGAAGGGCGGCGTCAATCCTTCCGCCTATTTTCGCAAACAGCTCGACCTGTTCGCCAATATCCGGCCGGCGCGCACCTTCGGCCATACGACGCAGCGCATCGGGCCCTTCGACCTGGTCGTCGTGCGCGAGAATACCGAAGGATTCTACGCCGACCGCAACATGGCGGCCGGTGACGGTGACATGCTCGTCACGCCCGATGTCGCGATCTCGATTCGCAAGATCACCCGCGAGGCCTGTACGCGTATCGCGGAGGTCGGGTTCCAGCTCGCGCGCACGCGCCGGCGTCGTGTCACGCTGGTGCACAAGGCGAACGTGCTGCGCCGGTCCGACGGCTTGTTCCTCGACGCGTGCCGCATGGTGGCGGCGAGCTATCCGGACGTGCAGACCGACGACGTGATCGTCGACGCGATGACCGCGCATCTCGTGCGCGATCCCGGCCGATTCGATGTGATCGTCACGACCAACATGTTCGGCGACATCCTGTCGGATCTCACGGGCGAGCTCGCCGGCAGCCTCGGCATGTCCGGGGCGCTCAACGCGGGCACCAGCCATGCGGTGGCGCAGGCGGTCCACGGTTCCGCGCCGGACATCGCCGGTCAGGATCGCGCCAATCCGCTGGCGTTGATTCGCTCCGTCGCGATGCTGCTCGCCTGGCTCGCGGAGCGCCATCAGGCGACGAATTTCGCCGCGGCGTCGCGTGGCATCGAGGAGGCCGTCAGCGCGGCGATCGCCGCCGGCGAGACCACGCCGGATCTCGGCGGCAAGATCGGCACGCGGGCCGTCGGCAAGATCGTCGCCGCGCGGCTCGGCCGCACGCCGGTGGCCGCATGATCCTGCAGCACGCGACCTGGCCCGAGATCGAAGCCTATCTCACGCGCACGCGCGGCATCGTCATCCCCATCGGTTCGACCGAGCAGCACGGCCCGAGCGGCGTCATCGGCACCGACGCGATCTGCGCCGAGTCGATTGCGATGGCGATGGCGCGCGATCGCGACATTCTCGTCGGCCCGACGATCGCGCTGGGCGTCGCGCAGTTCAATCTGCGCTTCCCCGGAACGGTCAGCCTGCGCGCGACGACCCTGATGCAGGTGGTCGGCGACTATGTGAAATCGCTGGCGGCGCAGGGCTTCACGCATTTCTACTTCCTGAACGGGCATGGCGGAAACATCGCCCCCTGCCAGGCGGCCTTCCAGGATCTCCACGGCGAGGCGAGTCTCGGGGTCGGCGACCGCAATGTCCCGGCGCTGCAGTGCAAGCTCCGTAGCTGGTGGGAGTACGAAACCGCCAATGCGATGCGCCATGAACTCTACGGCCCGTGGGAGGGCATGCATGCGACGCCGAGCGAGGTCGCGATCGCGCAGGCGGCGATTCCCGCGACTCGCCGGACCATGACTCTGGCCAAGCCGGAGCAACTCGCGCCCCATCTGATGCGCGATATGGGCGGCGATCGGCATCGTGATGCCGATCACCACCGCAAGCGCTTCCCGGATGGCCGCATCGGATCGGATCCGACGCTCGCAACGCCCGAGGCGGGCGAGCGACTTCTCGCCGCCGCCGCAGCAGACGCCCGGCTCGACTACGCCGCGTTCCTGGCGGAAGGATGAACGCCGTCGCGGGTGCCCGCTAAGCGATCCAGGCCATGTTGATCTTGCGCACGGCCAGCTGATCCTTGACCGCGCGGACGCCCTCGACGCGCTGCGCGAGAACATTCAGGGCCTCACGCTGCGCCGTCGATTGAACCACGCCGACGAGTTCGACGGTGCCGTCATTCACGAGCACGGAGATGAAGGCGTTCGGCGCCCAGTGCTGGTCATGCATCTGCTTGTCGATGTCCGCCCGGATCTCGCTGTCGAGACGGTGGCGCGATCCGGTCTCAGCGCCGCGCATGAGAGTCTTGACGATATCGGAGCGCGTAACGACGCCCACGATCTTGCCCTCGTCCAGAACGAAGATCCGCTTGATCTTCTTCTCATCGAGAAGATTGGCGATCGCGCCAAGCTCCACGTCGGGAGATACGGCGATGACACCGCGCGTCATCACATTGGCCGCGATCAGACCATGCGTCTTCATGAAACTGCGCGCATCGTCATCGGGATCGGCGAGCATCGAGACCCACCAAGCACGCTTCTTCTCCGTGCCGAGTTCGACGCGCCGCAGCAGATCGCCCTCGCTGACGACGCCGAGCGGCACACCAGCGCCATCGACGACTGGAACGGCACTGATGCGGTGATCGATCAGGAACTCCGCGAGACTGCGGATTGGCAGCTCCGGCTCTATCGTCAGCACCTTGCGAGTCATCACGTCACGCGCTTTCAGACTGGTCATGGCCATTCTCCCTTATGGATCTCACGGCTTCGCTTGGTCCTTGGACAATGGGAACCAGCCGGTCGTCGCGCCATGCGGCGATGCGTCACTGCGACGTCTGGTCGCCGTTGACATGGTCGGCCGCGACAGCGTGACGCGGGTCCAGGTCGGTGTAGTCTCGCGCCCATGAGTTTCACGACCCGCCCGGAACTCCGCGGCACATTCGGCGCCGTGGCGTCGACCCACTGGATCGCGTCATCGGTCGGCATGCGGATCCTCGAGCGCGGCGGCAATGCCTTCGATGCGGCGGTGGCTGCCGGATTCACGCTCCAGATCGTCGAGCCGCATCTCAACGGCCCGGGCGGCGATGTGCCGATCATGGCGTGTCGCGCGGGCGCGACGATCCCGGATGTCATTTGCGGCCAGGGGCCAGCGCCGGCCGCGGCGACGATCGAGCGGTTTCGTACGCTCGGGCTCGACCTCATCCCCGGCACCGGCCATCTGCCGGCCTGCGTACCCGGCGCCTTCGGCGCCTGGCTCACGCTGTTGCGCGACTACGGCACGATGCGCCTCGCCGATGTGCTCGAGCCCGCGATGTTCTATGCCGGTGGCGGCCATCCGCTGGTGTGGCGCGTGCCGCTGGCGATCCAATCCGTGAAGACGCTGTTCGAGCAGCATTGGCGCAGCTCGGCGGCGATCTACCTGCCCGGCGGCGCGGTCCCGATCGCGGGCGCCTTGTTTCGCAATCGGCCTCTCGCGACGCTCTACGCGGCGATCGCCACGGACGCGGCACGAATCGCCGGCCGCGAGGCGCAGATCGAGCGCGCGCTGGATTACTGGTATCGCGGGCCGGTCGCCGACGCGATCGGCCGCTTCGTGAGCATCGCCGCGATGGATGTCACCGGTCGCGCGCATCGCGGCCTGATCACGGCCGATGATCTCGCGCGCTGGAAGCCCCGAATCGAGACGCCGGTCGCCGCCGATATCGGCCGCTACCGCGTGTTCAAATGCGGGCCCTGGAGCCAGGGCCCCGTGTTGCTGCAGATCCTGCAGCTGCTCGCCGGCTTCGATCTCGACGCGATGGATCCGCTCGGCCCTGAGTTCGTTCATCTGGTCGTCGAGGCGACGAAGCTGGCGATGGCGGATCGCGATTGCTGGTATGGCGATGCGGCCGACGTGCCGATGGCGGGTCTGTTCGCGCCGGCGCGCGTCGCCGAACGTCGTGCGCTGATCGGCGAGATGGCCTCGCTCGATTTCCGACCGGGCGCCATCGACGGCGTTGCGCCGCGCGTGCCGCCGCTGCGCGAGGCCGACGCCACGACGAGCGGGCGCGGCGCCGGCGAACCGACGGTCGATGGCGCGGGCGAGGCGGTGATCGGGCCAGGCGGCGCGCAGCGCGGCGACACCTGCCACGTCGATGTCATCGACCGCTGGGGCAATCTGGTCGCTGCCACGCCGTCAGGCGGCTGGCTGCAATCGAGCCCCGTGGTGCCCGAGCTCGGCTTCAGCCTGACGACGCGTGGCCAGATGTTCTGGCTCACCGAGGGCCTGGCGAGCAGTCTCGCGCCCGGTACGCGGCCACGCACGACGCTGACACCGACGATCGCGCTGCGCGACGGCGCGCCCTATCTCGCCTTCGGGACGCCGGGTGGCGACCAGCAGGATCAATGGTCGGCGCTGCTGTTCCTGCATCATGCCCATCACGGCATGAACCTGCAGGAGGCGATCGATGCGCCGGCCTTCCATACCGATCACCTGCAGAGTTCGTTCTGGCCGCGGCAATTCCGACGCGGCTCGGTGACGATCGAGAATCGCTTCCCGAGCGCCACGCGCGCGGCGCTCGCACGGCGCGGCCATCGCCTCACGGAGGCCGAGCCCTGGACCGAGGGCCGTCTCTGCGCCTGCGCCACGGAGATCGACGACGGCGTGCGCATCGTGAAGGCCGCGGCCAATCCACGAACGATGCAAGGCTACGCCGTCGCGCGTTGACACGCGCGGCGAGGGTTGCGTCGTGACCCCGCGCCGCCTGCCCAGCCACATCAACCGGACGGAGGCGACGATGCCGGGACCGTGACGGCGAGCGCGGCATTCGGGAAGAACAGCTGCTGCCCGTCGATCTTGTAGTCGGCGATGGCTTTCTGACCGGCCGGCGCGACGAGCCAGTCGATGAAAATCTGACCGGAAGCGGCTTTCACATGCGCATGGCGCGTGGGGTCGACGAGGATGACGCCGTATTGATTGAAGAGCCGCGTATCGCCTTCGACCAGAATCTCGAGCGCGCGGCGATTCTTGAAGGCGAGCCAGGTGCCCCGATCGGCGAGCACATAGGCATCGCTTGCCGCTGCGATGTTGAGCGCCGGACCCATGCCCTGGCCGATCTCGCGATACCAATCGGACCGCGTGGCGGCGAGATCGACGCGCGCCTGCTGCCAGTACCGAAGCTCCGCCGCATGGGTGCCCGAGCGATCCCCGCGCGAGACGAAGGCCGCCTTGCCGGTCGCGATGCGCCGCAGACCCTCGAGAATGTCCGCACCGGCTGTCTTCACCGGATCCGCCTTGGGACCGATCAGCACGAAGTCGTTGTACATCACCTCGATACGCTTCACGCCGAAGCCATCGGCGACGAATTTCTCCTCCGCGGCCTGGTCGTGGACGAACACGACGTCCGCGTCCCCGCGCCGCGCCACATCGAGCGCCTGACCGGTGCCGAGCGCGACGATCCTCACGGTGATCCCGCTCGCCGCGGTGAATACCGGCAGGAGATGATCGAACAGACCGGATTGTTCGGTCGATGTCGTCGACGCGACCGTGATGCTGGTCTGCGCGACGGTTTGCAGGCTCGGCAGCAAGGCGACAAGCGCGCTCAGGATCCAGCGGCGAAGGACATCCATGGCAATTCTCCCTTGAGGTAGGCACGCGTCTCGGCATCCACGGGATGCCGCAAGACCTGCAGGACAGGGCCGTGCTCGACGATACGACCCCTCGACAGCACGATGACGTCTTCGGCGAGGCGGGCGACCTGCGCGAGATTATGCGAGACGAGGATCACCTTCGTGCCCGCATCGGCCATGGCGCGCACGAGGCGCTCGACTTCCTCGGTCGCTCCAGGATCGAGACTCGCGGTCGGCTCGTCGAGCAACAGCAACTCCGGGTCGATCGCCCAGGCGCGGGCGAGGCCCAGACGCTGCTGCTCGCCGCCGGAGAGCCGACGCGCCGCGTCCCGCGCGCGCGCCGCAAGGCCGACACGCAGCAGCGCCGCGTCAACGCGCCGCGCCCGCTCGACACGCGGCAGATTCAGCGGCGCGAGCGCGAGCGCCACATTCTGGGCGACGCTGGCCCGCAGCAGCGCCGTGGTCTGAAACACGAAGCCGCGCCTGATCGTCGCCGCGGCGCGCGTGCCGAAGCGGATCGCGCCGCCATGCGATGGGATCAATCCGTCGATGAGGCGGAGCAACACACTCTTGCCCGCGCCGTTGGCGCCGATGACCGCCGTGATGCCGGGGGAATCGATCCTCGCCTCGACATCGTCGAGGATACGGCGCGCGCCGGCCATGAAGCACAGCCGATCGATGACGATCGGGAGCATTGTTGGCTCAACCATGGCGACGCGCGACGAAGTCACGGATCGCGGCGGCGATCGCATTGACGCCCAGCACGGTTCCCATCAGGACGATGCCGAGCGCCAGCGCCAGCGGCAGATCGCCCTTCTGGGTCTCGAGCGAGATCGCGGTCGTCATCGTGCGCGTGAACCCGGCGATGTTTCCGCCGACGACCAGCACCGCTCCGACTTCGGCGATCGCGCGGCCGAAGGCCGCGAGCACGGCGACGACCAGCGAGAAGCGCACGTTGTAGATCAGTGCGCCGACATGCTGCATCGGTCGCAGCCGCAACGAGCGCAGCTGCTCGCCGAGCTCGATATCGGCGTCCTCGACGATCTGACGCGTCAGCGCCGCGACCAGCGGCGTGACGAGCACGGTCTGCGCCACGATCATCACGCTGGGCGTGAACAGCAGACCGAGGAATCCCAGCGGTCCCGAACGGGAAAAGGTGAGATAGACCAGGAGCCCGACGACCACCGCCGGAAGTCCCATCAGGGCGTTGAGAACCACGATCACGCCGCGCCGACCGCGGAACCGCGCCACCCCGATCAACGCCCCGGCGGGAATGCCGATCAGGCAGGCCGCGCCGACCGCGGCCAGGCTCACGCGCAGCGACAACCACGCCGTCGCAAGGACGGCCGGATCGAGGGATCCGAGGAGAACGATAGCATCGGCGAAGGTCGACAGCATGGATCGGGCGGCAATGTGCAGTCGACGGCTGCCATATCAATATGAAATGCTTTGCCTATGAAGATCCGACTGAGCATCGACGGCACGATCGGCTTCGCGGCGGGCAGCGTGCGCATCGCCGAGACCCTGAGCCTGCTCGATGCGATCGCGCTCGATCGCTCGATGCAGGGCGCCGCCGCGCGTGCGGGGCGCTCCTACCGGGCCACATGGGGCAAGGTCGCCGCCATCGAAGCGGCGCTCGGTCACCCCGTGGTGGTCAAGACGAAGGGCCACGGCACGGTGCTCGCCCCCGCGGGCGAGGCGTTGCGCGACACGCTGCGCCGCACGATCGACCGGTTCGAAGCCGGCCTCGCGCATGAAACCGAGGCGCTCGCGCGGCAATTGCTCCAGCGCATCGGTGCTCGCGCGACCCGTCTGCGCCTCGCCGCCAGCCATGACCCGCTCCTGCTCGATGTCCTCACGGGCGATGCCGCCGTCACCCTCGCGACCTGCGGCAGCGACGAAGCGCTCGCACGATTACGCGCCGGTGCGGCCGATGCGGCGGGCTGCCATTTCGGCGACCCCAGCGCATCGCCGCCAGCCGCGATTCGGCGGGTGTTCGAGAGCGAGGGCTTCACGGCGCTGGCGCTCTTCCGGCGCGAGCAAGGCTTGATCGTCGCGCCGGGAAATCCGCTGCGCCTGCGCTCGGTCGCCGATATTGCGCGGCGCAAGGCGCGCTTCGTCAACCGCCAGGTGGGCTCGGGAACGCGGGCCTGGTTCGAACGATTGCTGACCGACGCGAAGATCGCGCCGGCGAAGATCCTCGGCCACGCGAGCGAGGAATTCACCCACCAGGCCGTGGCCGCGATGATCGCGGCCGGTCAAGCCGATGTCGGCCTCGGCGCACGCGCGGCGGCCGAACGCTTCGCACTCGGCTTTCGGCCGCTCGGCGAGGAGACGTATTTCCTGGTGCTCGCCAACGCGCGCGCACAGGAGCCGCCGGTCGCCGCGCTAGTCGCGCGCGTGCATGCCGCGACGCGCGGCCGTATCGGCTATCGGCGGTGATTTGGGCGCGTCACTCGTTGCGTCGCCGCGCCGCTCTGCTCGCGCTGATCGTCGCCGCGCTGTTCATCGCAGATCCCGCGCGCGCCAATCGCGACGGACCCGCGCGACCGCGCCCGATCGACGCCATCATCATCCACTCGCTCGGCGGACCGGATTGCCTCGACGGCATCGTTTTCCATCGACGGATCGACGGCACCGCCGCGGAATGGGCGGCGTTTTTCGCGCGATTGCCCGGCGTCTCGATCCACTATGTCATCGATCGCGACGGCGCGGTCGCTGCCGGCCTGCCGGAGTCGAAGGTGGCGAGCCATGCCATCGGCTGGAACCAACGCTCGATCGGAATCGAACTCGTCAACAACGGCGACGGCAAGGATCCGTTTCCCGATGCGCAGATCGCGGCGCTCGTGCGATTGGTGCGCGACATTCGCATGCGCCACCCCCTCGTGAGACCGGAGACCATCCGCCGACACTCCGACGTCGATCGCTCGACCTTCCCCGCGCGCAAGCACGGCCCGGCGTGCACCGCATTCCGCCGCAAGCTCGATCCCGGAGATGCGTTCCCATGGACCGGCTTCATCGAGTCGATCAAGACCGGGCGTTAGGAGCCGCGCGGTTGCGTGATCGAGGCGAGAGCCGCGTAGGCGCGTTTATAGGTCTCATAGGAATCGCGATAGGCTTCGTGTGCGGCGGCGGAGGGCTCGATCCTGCGCGTGACCGCGACCATGCGCCCGGCGGCTTCTTCGATCGATGCGAATTCACCGGCCGCCACCGCGGCGAGAATAGCGGAGCCCAGTGCCGGCGCATCCGGCACGCGCGTCAGCGTCAAGGGCAGATTCGACACATCGGCATGGATTTGTAGCCAGAGATCCGAGCGTGTCGCGCCGCCGGCGACGACGACGTCCTCGGGATGCCAGGCATTGGCGCGCATCGTCTCGAGGATCAGCTCCGTCCCGAAGGCAATGCCTTCGAGCGTCGCGCGGAACATGTGCCCGCGCGTGTGCTTCAGCGACAGGCCCATGAAGGCGCCGCGTGAGAGCGGATCGGTATGCGGCGTCCGATTACCCTGGAAGTGATCTTGCACGATCAGGCCATCCGAACCAGGCGCGATCGCCGCGGCCTCGAGATTGAGCGCGTCGTAACTGACCTCCGCGCCCAGCAACCGTTTGAGCCACGCGACCACCGAGCCGGTGGATGTCTGCCCGCCTTCGACGACGTGGAGGCCTGGCAGCACGGCATCGGAATAGGTGCCCCAGATTCCCCGCCCATGGAAGGGCGCGGCCGTGACGCCGAGATGCAGATGCGAGGAGCCGGTGATGAACGCCATCCGGCCCGGGCGCACCACGCCGAGTCCGATCATCGCGATGAATGCGTCGGCGCCGCCTTGCGCAACCGGCATGCCCGGCGCCAATCCAAGGTGCTCGGCCGCGCGTGGCGTGAGGCCGCCGATGACCTCGCCAAGCCGCGCCACCGCTGGCGGCCATTTCTCAGCGAGCGCCTCGAGGCCGAGCTTCGCCAACAGCGTGATCGGCCAACCCCCTGCATCGGCGCGGTAGTGCCAGCGCACGGCCACATTGTTGATCGACGCGACCCACCGGCCAGTGAGGTGAAAATTCAGATAGTCCTGGAACTCGCAGATCCTGGCGGCGCGGTCGAACATTGCGGGCTCGTGTCGCGCGAGCCAGAGCACTTTCGGGATCATCCACTCCGCCGATACCGGACCAGCGCCACCGGCGTTGACGGCCAGGGCGGGATCGCCGGTAGCAACCAGCGCCTGCGCCTCGCGCGCGGCACGGACATCCATCCAGATCAGTGAAGGTCGCAGCGCCTGCCCCTCGCGATCCAGCGCGACGACGGAACAACAGGTCGTATCCACCGCGATCGCGGCGATGTCCGACGCAGCGATCCGTGCGTCAGCGACCGCCTGCCGAACCGCCTGCCCGAGCGCCCGCCACCAATCCTGAGGATCCTGCTCCGCCCAGCCAGGCTGGGGAAAGCGCGTCTCGTACCGCACCGCGACCATCGCGACCGGCCGACCCGCGAGATCGAACACCCCTGCCCGCAGCGACTCAGTCCCCCCATCCACCCCAACGACAAACCGCCCAGCCATAGTCTCCCGCCCGCGTCAGAGAATGAGTCCAGTCAAATTCGAGTATACAGCCTCTTGAGCAGAAGCAGATTTTCGGTGGATGCGGGTAAGATCGATTTGACAGCAATCGCGATACATCTCCTCACAAACATGTCTGAAACAACGACGTACGCACCCGTCACAGGCTCGCTTGTATCCTCGGGTTACCTCGATCTCAAACGCCACTGCAGCCAATACGCTCAAGTTGACCGCACTTGTGAGATCGATCTTCAAGTATTGATCGATGTCGCCGCAGTTACTTCAGCTTGCTCTTGCCACGGGAGGCAAAGGCGGGTGCAGCTCGAGAACCGGTCGTACATTGGTCGGCCGGATCATCACGTTGCGGGTGCCCATCTCTGAAGCCAACGCATCAATCTCCTGCACGGCATTGGCCAGCTATGCGTGCTGAAGATTTTCTATCTGAGATGGCGGCGATGTTTTGATGCGGTAGGCAGATCAGGCGATCCGGAAACACGCATACCAGAGAGAGCATTCATGTGCTTTGCAGATCAACTCAGCGTAGATATCGTGAGGTGCATTGCTGGTGGGGAGAGCCAATGACTGGAGAAGCCTCAACGAATCATTTTGCGGACGTGAGAAGCCTCCGTTTTCTTCAATTGTGCATCGAGAAGATAACTGAGGAAATATTCAAATGTGGCTACAGCATATCCATCGAACATGACTTTGAAAAACTCCGCGAGCACTTATCAACACAGGGCGCGGTCATCAATCCTTCGTTCGATCCTGCCGAGCATAACCTGGAGCAGGCCTTCTGGCTTCGCGTTGACGACCAAGATGGCCAAACGATCGCGTGCCACGCCGAGCGCGTTTACGCGACGAGTGATTTTGCATCGGAATTTCTGGCCAGCGGTCGTCTTTGGTGGCACCGAAGACCACCGATCCCCGCCGCACATTGGCGCGAGAAACTTGCTGACCTTCCGATTTGTTTGCGCGGAAACGTCGCTTATGCCGGCTCCATGCTAATCAGCAAACCGCACCGCGGGAGAGGCCTATCGCTCTTCTTGCCGTATCTCAGCCGCGCACTTTGCTTACGTAACTATCGAACCAATTTTCATACGGGACTTGTTCGGGAGAGCTTGGCAGGAAGTGCGGTGCCCACTGGCAACTACGGTTTTCCGCGAACGACGCCGATCTTTCGCGGCACTCTGCCCGGCCTCAATGGACCGCACGAGCAAGTCCACCTCTGTTGGATGGATAGGCACGAAGGTATCTCTCGTCTGCAGTCGATGCCCGAACATCCAAAGTTTCCCGTGCATCTCCATGACCCTACTGAACTACGCAAAGTCGACATCGAAGCACAAGCGCGCAACCAGGAACTGGCGGCATGATCCGATAGACATCGGTCTGACGCCTGCATCTCGATGCCCTCTGAACTGCGGGGATACGCGCCTCAAACTGAGATGACGACAACCGTAGAGACCTCCTCCTCAGCTTATGAGTTAAACTTCAGCGCACCTTTGCAAACCCGACTATTCCTTCTTCGATTCTGGCTCCTTTGACTGCTGCGCAGGCCGGTTTTTTGTTAACTCCGCGATGATCAACAAACAATCGATGTTCACGCCATCACTTGCGATGGGGAGGACTAAGCGGAAGTAATCATGAGGGTGAGACGCTATCTCGCCTCTCAGATGATGAAAGAGTGGCTGACTGAGGAGCTTAGATTGCTCGAAGTCGGCTTTTAGCGCCCGCGCCCAAGACTTGTATCGAAAGCGCCGCAGGAAGACGCTCTGAGCTCCCCTCATAAACGCTACATCCTCGCGCGCAGGGCCATCACACAGCATGATTTCGTAGTCACCCGATTTCTGAGCCGCGACAGAGATAACCCCTGTAATCGACGGTGATTGTCTCTTGGACAGGGGGGATTTGAAGAAGGGGGTTAGGGAGCGCGGGAGTTCGTCGGGGGAGGGTTTCAGGGAGCGCCAGAGTTCGAGCCACTCGGCGAGGCTCGAATCCGCGGGGTCGAGGCGCTCCGGATCCAGGTAGGCGGTGTCGAATTTCTTGCGCTCGAGATCGCCTTCGTCGCTCTTGCGATAGACCGTGTAAGGCTTGGCGATGATCGGGATGACGGCGGCGAGTCGGCGGCCCGCCAGCAGATCCTTGGCGTTGTCGATGCATGGGCTCGGCGCCGGGATCACCAGCTGCAACTGGATCAGCCGCCGCAGGGTCTTCTTGGCCCCAGCCGGCGAGATGCCGCGGTGATAGATGAGGAAATCGTGCGCCTCGCCCATCGTCATCGGCCGCTGCCCGCATTCGGAAGCCGTGCGCAACTCGACGATCACGCACAGCCCGTTCGTGGATTTGAGATCCGGAAGCTTTTCGAGGACGGTCGCCATCGCATCGAGAAGCTCGCGCGGCCGTGCCAAGCCTTGTGACATGACAAACGTCAATTCCGCCCCCTGTCGTGACAATGATTCTGCGCCGTCCGCGAAGTCAGCCAACAATGCAACCGATGGCGACGACTGCCGAGAGCGGAATGGGTCACTTTCGTATCCATCCAATGTGCCAGCACGCGCCCTGTTATTCCTCATTTTCATGAAACTACCATTGGTTGTAAGTCCCCTGCTCAGGATGGAGTCGCTTACGGTTCGCGCGTGCGGGCCATCGGGGTCTCGCCCGGCAGGTCTTCCGCCGTGTCCGCCTCGATGGGAAGTGCGCCCAGACGCTGCGCGGCGGCCGCCGCCTGTTGCGCCGCCGTGCAGGCGGCGCGCGCGAAGACCGGGTCGAGCGCGCGATTGCCGCCACCGGGATCGGCGCGCGCGGCCGCCAGCAGCGCGCTGAGCGCGGC
>JANNTF010000515.1:0-2095 GCA_031403455.1 Alphaproteobacteria bacterium
TCTATGATTGGACCCTCATCGATCGCATTTTCGACGCATATGTCGCGGTCGGTGCGATGCCCTTGGTGCAGATCGGCTTTACACCCGAGGCCCTGTCCGATTTCGACGGACCGTATCGGCACAGCTGGGCGCCCGCAGCGCCCACCAGCAGCATCCGCACCGGCTGGGCTGCGCCGCCGAACGACCTGCGCAAATGGGGCGATCTGATCGAGGCCTGGGTGCGGCACATGGCGGATCGCTATGGTCCTGAAATCGCCACGTCATGGCCGTGGGAGGTGTGGAACGAGCCGGATGGCAATTACTGGACCGGTACGGTGGCCGATTACTGCGCGATGTACGACGTCACCGTGCGCGCCGTGAAGCGGGTCCTGCCCCAGGCTCGGGTGGGCGGGCCGCATACCTGCGGGCCGTCCGAGAGCGGCAAGGCCGCGAGCTTCCTTCGCGGCTTTCTGAAGCACGTGTCCGAGACCGGAAGCCCGCTCGATTTCGTGGCCTTTCACGCCAAGGGCAATCCGCTGGTTCATGAAGGGCACGTGCGGATGGGCCTTCGCAAGCAGCTGCGCGACATCGAGGCCGGCCTTGCGATCCTCAACGAGTTTCCGAAGCTGAGAGACCTTCCCGTCATGATCGGGGAGTCGGATCCCGAGGGTTGCGCCGCCTGCTCCGCGCGTGTCCATCCGCGCAATGCCTATCGCAACGGCCCGCTCTATGGCGTCTATGTCGTCGAGGCGATGCTGCGGACCTACGAGCTCTCGCGTCGCGAGGGCATTCGCATCGAGGGCGCCGTCACCTGGGCCTTCTTGTTCGAGGACCAGCCTTATTTCGACGGCTTCCGCGATCTCGCGACCAACGGCATCGACAAGGCGGTGCTCAACGCCTTCCGTATGCTCGGCATGCTCGGCGGCGACTGGCTCGCCGCGCGCAGCAGCCACGCCATCGCCATCGAGCACATCCTGGCAAACGGCGTGCGCGAGGCGCCCGATGTCAACGCGGTCGCGACCAGGGATGAACAGGGCGTCTCCGTGCTCGTCTGGTACTACCACGACGACGATACGCCGAGCGCAGAGGCGGAGATCACGATGGCAATCTCCGGGCTCGCTGCTCCCGCCGCGCTTCGCCATTACCGGATGGACCACGCGCATTCGAATTCTTTCGCGGTCTGGAAGGCGATGGGGTCGCCGCAGAAGCCCACCGCGGAGCAATACGCTCGGCTGGAGGAATCGGGACAGCTCGCACGCATGGATGCGGCCGTCGCGATGGAGGTCGTCGGTGACGGTCTCAGGCTGCGGATGCGGTTGCCAAAGCAGGGCGTATCCCTGATCCGGCTCGTGGCTTGAAGTTCTCACGCCGCGCGAAGATCACGAAATTGGAGTCGGCGCGGGGTTTCCGGCTTCCGAACTTGGAACCGGTCGTTGAGTCAAATCGACGCTGGATCGATATTCCCTCGAACTCGGAACCTGGAGCTGGTCGTTGAGTCAAATCGACGCTGGATCGATATTCAGGATCGATATTCAGTCAAATCGACGCTGGATCGATATTCCGATGTCAGCCACCGATCACTCCACACGCGATCCGCGCGCCGCCGCCGCCCAGGGGAGCGGGATGATCCGAGTGATTGTCTGCGCCGGCATGCACCATCAACGCGCGTCGCAGGACATCCGCGAGCTTCAGCCTCGGTGCGAGAACCGGGTTGTTCGCGCTGCCGTCAGCCGACACATAGAGCGGCGGAAGGTCGCCGAGATGCCCGTCACCCCAAGGCTCGCCATGCCGCATGGTTCCTGCCGGATCCAGATGACCTCCCGCCGCCAAGGCCGCCACGGCTACGCCGTCTCGCATGCCGGGCGCGCAAGACGGATTCTCGTGCACGTGAAAGCCGTGCAAGCCCGGAGGCAAGCCGGTGATAGCCGGATAGAAGGCCAGGCCGTATTGCGTCTCGACGATGCGAACCGATCCGAGATTGGCGCCGACTCCCCCGGCATCCGCGACATTCAACGCAACGCTGATCTCCGCCGCGTTCCCGCTGGCGGCGCCGACAAGGCACGCGGCTGCCACTAAGAGATGTTTCATCGATGTCTCCGGTGCTTGCAGTCAATTC
>JANNTF010000516.1:0-1228 GCA_031403455.1 Alphaproteobacteria bacterium
GCTGCGGCGAATCTGACGAGCCAGCAGATCACGGTGTCTGGCAACGTGTACGCGCTGGCGAATGCGGCCTCGGTTGCGGCGGTGAATTTCGGCAACGTGCTGCGCAACTCGGTACAGAGCCGGGCGCTGACGATCACCAACACGGGCGTGGTTGGCGATCTGTTCCAGGAAGGTCTGAATGCGAGCTTCGGCGCCGTGTCGGGCCCGGATTCGGCGAAGTTCACGCCGTCGGGTTCCGTGACGAATCTGGCGTCTGGCCTGTCGAACAACAGCGCGATGACGATCGCTTTGGATACGAGCGCGGTCGGCACCTTCACGGCGAGCGCGGCGCTGAACTTCGTCTCGAACGGCACGATCAGCGGGCTGGCGAATACGAACCTCTTGGGACAGAACGTCCCGCTCTCGGCGAATGTGACGCTGAATGTCGGCGATCTGGCGCAAGGCCAGGTCGCGCCGACGAACGTGGCGTTCGGCAACCGCCGCGTCGGCGATGTCGTGACGCCGCAGGCGCTGACGGTGAGCAATCTGACGGCGATCGGCGAAGGGCTGCAGGCGTCGCTGGCGCTGCTGCCCGGTGCGGTCGGCGTGACGGCATCCGGCGCACCGATCCTGGTCGCGGCGGGCGCCGCGCCCAACACGAGCTTCACGATCGGCCTCGACACGACGACGGCAGGCGCGAAGTCCGGCACGGCGCGCGTGTCGATGACGTCGGACGGCACATTCAACAGCGGCGTCCCAACGCCACTCGCACCGCAGGACGTCACGGTCTCGGGCAGCGTGTTCCGTCTCGCGCAGGGTGCTGCGACTCCGACGCCGATCAATCTCGGCAATTTCCGCCTCGGCGGCGCGGCGCCAGCGAGCCAGGCGGTTGCGGTGCAGAACACGTCCGCGGCTGACGGGTTCTCGGAATCCCTCGGCATCGGCACGGCGAACACGACGGGTGCGTTCAGCGTGACGAACAGCCTCGGCGCGACGCGGATCAATCCGACCTTGAGCCAGGCCAACGCGCTCTCCGTCGCGCTTGGCGCAGGCGCAATTGCGGGCGTCAACGCCGGCAACCTCGCGATCCAGTACGTCTCGGACGGCACGGGCTCGAGCAACCTCGGCGTGATCAACTCGAACCTCCAGAACGTGACGCTGCAAGCGACCGGCTTCAACGCGGCGGCGGCGAACACGCTGTCGAACGTGGTGCTGGCGAACCGCCATGTGAACGACGTGGCGTCTCAGG
>JANNTF010000517.1:0-6094 GCA_031403455.1 Alphaproteobacteria bacterium
GGCCGCGGTCACGACGCTCTTCCACCTCTACAGTGCGGTTGCCGGATTCATCGAACCGCGCCAGATGCGCTCGGTGCACTTGTTTCTGCTGCTGCCGCTGGCCTTCGTGCTGTGGCCCGCACGCCCGGGCAGGTCGCCGCAGACGCGACCATCGGCGCTGGATTGGCTCTGCGCCGGGCTGGCCCTGCTTCCCAATGTGTATTCGTTCTGGGAAGCCAATCGAATCAATCTCCGATTCGAGAATGTCACGCCGCTGACGAATGTCGAGCTGTGGCTCGGCGCCATCATCTCCGGTCTCATGCTCGAGGCGCTGCGCCGCGCGGTTACGCCGGTGCTCGCGGGGCTGCTGGCGACGGGGATCTTCTACCTCTTCACGACCGAGTACATGCCGGGGATCCTGGAGTACCGGAACATGCAGTTCCACGAGATCGTGGAGACGATGTTCCTGCTCAACGGCATGGGCATCTACGGTTCGATCACCGGCATCTCCGCGACGATGGTCGCGATCTTCATCGCCTTCGGCGCGGTGATCGAGAAGAGCGGCGTGGGCATGCTGTTCCACAACCTCGGCACCAAGGTCGCCGGGCGCTACGACGGCGGGCCGGCCAAGGTGGAGGTCATCTCCTCGGCGCTGTTCGGGACGATCTCCGGCTCGTCCACGGCCAATGTGTTCGCGACCGGATCGTTCACGATCCCGGCGATGATCAAGCTCGGCTACCGCAAGCATTTCGCCGCCGGTGTCGAGGCCGCCTCGAGCGTCGGTGGTCAGATGATGCCGCCGGTGATGGGCGCCGGCGCCTTCGTGATGGCGGAGATCACGCAGATTCCCTACACCCAGATCGTCGTGGCGGCGCTGCTGGGCTCGATCCTCTACTTCATGATGATCCTGATCAGCGTTCATTTCGAGGCCAAGCGCCTGCGGCTTCGCGGCGTGCCGGCCGATGAGATCCCACCCTGGTCGGTAGTGTTGCGCGACCTGCCGCTGATCCTGCCCGTCGTCCTGCTGATGGTCCTGCTGTTCCAGGACTGGTCCCCCCATTTCGCCGCCTTCTGGTCGATCGTCGCCACCTTCCTGGTGTCCTGGGTTCATCGCCAGCCACGCAGCCTCGCCGTCATCGCGCCGGTCGGCGCTGTCGTCGCCTTCGTGATCTGGCGCTTCGGCGAGGACGATGCGGTATGGCCGCTCTCGATCGGTCTCGGTGCGGCCGTCATTCTCGCCAGCTTCGCCGCGCGCGAGGCGACGCGCCCGCTGGTGCGCGAGTTCCTCGACATCCTCGCGAATGCCGGGCGCAACATGGTGATCGTGGCGCTGGCCTGCGCGGGCGCCGGCATGTTCATCGCCTGTCTCACCGTGACCGGCCTCGTGATTTCCGTCTCGAACGTCATCACGTCGCTCGCCGGCGGCAACATGATGATCGCCGGCATTCTCCTGATGGTCACGACGTTGATCCTCGGCATGGGCGTGCCGACGACGGCGGCCTACATCATCGGCGCATCGGTCGGTGCGCGGCTGCTGATCGAGATGGGCGTGCCGATGCTCGGCGCGCATATGTTCGTGTTCTACTTCTCGATCCTCGCCGATGCGACGCCGCCGGTATCGGTGGCCTCCTATGCCGCCGCCTCGATCGCCAAGGCAGATCCGATGCGCACCGGCGTCGTCGCGTTCCGGCTCGCGCTCGCGGGATTCGTGGTGGGTTTCAACTATCTCTACACGCCGGCGCTGCTGATGCAGGGACCGGCGATCGAGATCATCGGCGAGTTCCTCGTGAATCTCTTGGGTCTCACCTTGCTCGCCGCGGCGCTCTCGGGATTCTTCCGCCGCGACATCGCGATGCCGTGGCGCGCCGTGATCGTGGTGACCGCGCTGGGCCTCGTACTCCTGGAGACCCAGAGCGTGTGGCTGCGGATCCTGGGCGAACTCGCCATGATGGCGATTCTCTATCTCCTGCCCAAGCTCTTCGTGCCCGCCACGCCGCCGGTGCTGAAGCGCGCCGCTGCGGAGGATTGACGCGATGAACGGCGACTCCGGCATCCAGGCCACGCGTGATCTCGCGATCATCGCACTCGACGTGTTCTTGGTGCGCTGGCCCCTGAAGATGAAGCGACGTCATGGCGTGGGCGATATCGAGCGCACGATGCCGGGCGTGATCGTCAAGCTCACCACCGACGCCGGGATCACCGGCTGGGGCGAGGCGTCGCCCTGGGCGGTCTTCACTGGAACGGCGGAGAGCTGTGCCGCCGCGATCGACGTCTATTTCCGTCCTCTGCTGACCGGCGCGGATCCGACCGATATCACGGTCCTGATGAATGCCATCGAGCACGCCGTGGTCGCGCATACCGAGGCCAAGGCGGCGATCGAGATGGCGCTGCTCGACATCCTGGGCAAGCGCCTGAAGACGCCGATCGCGCAACTCCTCGGGGGCTTCGTGCGGCGGGAAATTCCGATGAGCGTCTCGATCGCGAACCCGGATTTCGACGAGGACATGGAATTCGCCAAACGCCTGGCCGGCGAAGGCGTGCGGCTGTTCAAGGTCAAGACGGGATTCCTCAGCCATGGCGAGGACATGCGCCGGATGGAGCGCCTGCGCGCCGAGCTGCCCGATTCCGCCGAGCTGCGCATCGACTACAACCAGGGCCTCGAGGCATGGGATGCGCTGCAGAAGGTCCGCGACATGGAGATCTTCCATCCGCGCTTCATCGAACAGCCCGTACCGCGCGACCAGCGCGCGGCGCTCGCGGCGATCACGGCGGCGATCGATACGCCCATCATGGCCGATGAGAGCGTCTTCTCGCCCGCCGAAGCGATCGAGATGGTGCGTACCCGGCTCTGCGACTGCGTCAGCATCAAGATCATGAAGGCCGGCGGCATTCGCCGCGCGCGCGAGATCGCCGCGATCGCGGAAGCGGCCGGCATCGCCGGCTATGGCGGCACGATGTTCGAGGGCGGTCTGGCGATCGCGGCCGGGCTGCATTTCGTAGCCGCGACGCCCAATGTCAGCCTGGGCGCGGAGTTCTACACGTCGACCTACGTGATGGGCGTCGAGATCCTCGCCACGCCGATCGTCATCCGCAACGGGTGCAACATCGTGCCGACCGGCCCCGGACTTGGCGTCGAAGTGGACGAGGCCGCCGTGCGGTCGATCTCTTCCGTGATCCTGAAATGAGGGCTGAGCCATGAGTTACGATCTGGTCGTGCGCGGCGGCACCATCGCGACGGCGAGTGACACCTATCGCGCCGATATCGGCATTTCAGGCGGTCGTATCGTGGCGATCGCGGAGAGTCTGACGGAAGCGAGGGAGTCGATCGACGCCGGCGGCATGCTCGTTCTCCCCGGCGGCATCGATAGCCATGTCCATATCGACCAGCCCGGCGCCGATGGCTCTCTGACTGCGGATGATTTCGAGACCGGCACGCGGGCCGCGGCATGCGGCGGCACGACCACGATCATGCCTTTCGCCATGCAGTTCAAGGGCCGGTCGTTGCGCGAGACGACCGACGCGTATCGGCGCAAGGCCGATGGCAAGGCGATGGTCGACTACGCGATCCACCTGATCGTCGCCGATGCGAACGAGCAGGTGATCGGGCAGGAGCTGCCGGCGCTGATCAAGGACGGTTACACCTCGTTCAAGGTCTACATGACCTACGATGATCTCAAGCTGAATGACGGGCAGATGCTCGACGTGCTCAGCCTCGCGCGGCGCGAAGGTGCGATGACGATGATCCACGCCGAGAATGCGGATTGCATCTCCTGGCTCACCGCGAAGCTCGCGGCGTCGGGTCGCACGGCGCCGCGCTACCATTGCACGTCGCGCCCGATGCCGGTGGAGCGCGAGGCGACCCATCGCGCCATCGCGCTGGCGGAGCTGCTGGATGTGCCGATGCTCGTCGTCCATGTCTCGGGACGCGAGGCCACCAACGAGATCCGCCGCGCTCAGGAGCGCGGGCTCAAGGTCTACGGCGAGACCTGTCCGCAATACCTGTTCCTGACCGAGGAGGGGCTGGCGAAGGACGGTTTTCTCGGCGCCATGTGCGTGTGCTCGCCGCCTCCGCGTGACAAGGACAATCAGGATGCGATGTGGGACGCGCTCGCGGCCGGTGTGTTTCAAGTCGTGTCCTCGGATCATTGTCCGTACCGCTACGACGATCCCAAAGGCAAGCTGATCGCCGGCCCCAATGCGCCGTTCTGGAAGATCCCGAATGGCATCCCCGGCATCGAGACGCGGCTGCCGCTGCTGTTCAACGGGGTGTCGCAGGGCCGCATCACGCTGCAGCAATTCGTCGCACTCACGGCGACCAACCAGGCGAAGATCTACGGTTTGAGCGGACGCAAGGGCACGATCGCGATCGGCGCGGATGCCGATCTCGCGCTCTGGGACCCCACGCGCGAAGTCACCATCCGCAACGATGATCTCCACCACAACGTCGACTACACGCCCTATGAAGGCATGACCGTGAAAGGCTGGCCTGTCCACGTGATGTCGCGCGGCACGCTGATCGTGCGCGATGGCAAGCCCTTGGCACGCAGCGGTCACGGCCAGTTCCTGCGCTGCGACCTGCCGGAAGCCGCCATCCCGCGTGGCGTGAGCGTGGTACCGAGCGATCTGCTCTGAGCGAGAGCCTCAGGTCAGCTTGCCGCGCGCCAGCACGGGCCACTCGACTTCGACGATCCCCTTGCGCACGCCATAGAGCGTGTCGTGGAGATGGATTGTCGTGTCGCCGTAGCCGACGACGAGTTCGAGCGGATCGCCGACCCTTGGCGTGGGCGACGGTGCATCGAGTTCGATGGTTGCGTGTTCGGCGGAGAGGACGAGCTTGCGTATAGCGCCGATGCCGAGCGGATGCGGGTGTTCCGTGAGGCCGCCGCACGCTGAGTGGTGGGGCGGCATCAGCGCGGCGCCGCGACTTCTACAATCGCGGCACCTGCTTTTCACCGACGCGCCACGCGCGGCGCCGCCATGAACCTTTCCCCTCTTTCCGCGCTGTCCCCGCTGGACGGCCGTTACGCCGCCAAGGTGGCGGCGCTGCGCCCGCTGTTGTCCGAATACGGCCTGATGCACCGGCGGGTGCAGGTCGAGGTGGAGTGGTTCATCGCCTTGTCCGACGCCGGCTTCGCCGAGTTCAAGCCGCTGACCGAAGCCGCGCGCGGCCTGCTGCGCAGCCTGGTGCTGCGATTTTCGGAAGCCGATGCGCAGGCCATCAAGGACATCGAGCGCACCACCAACCACGACGTGAAGGCGGTCGAGTACTGGCTGAAGGGCCGCTTCGAAGCGCATGTTAAGATTGCCGTCTTGCTCGGCCTGGTCGATCTGCTTGATGTCCTCAGCAAGTTGCTGGCGTGCCTCAGATTCCGATTGCAAACTGCCGAGAATGCGGCGTCGATTGCCCTCGGAGTCGGTTAGCGCGAGGCGGTCGCGCGCCTCGGCGAGCTGCTCAGTCATTGATACAAGATGAGCAGTACCTTTGACTAGCTGTAATTGCTGCTCGATGATCTCGCCGTCGATCTTGTTTTTCTGGCCAATGCTAAGCGATGAGTCGAGCGACTTACTTATTAGTCTGTCTACCTCTTCACGACCTTTGGCAACACCAATCTCTTGCTCCGCAATGCTTCTAGTTAGCCCCTCGACACGGGCTGCGTCTTCACGCCGCTGAATGGCGAGTGTTTTCTCAAGTGTGTCCTCGAGAAATTGTATCTTAGAATCATGAAGAAACTGCTCAGCAGCGACTTCCTCCTTTATCAGTTGATCTGTTGTTACACCGCGAGCCTTGCGTGCCTCAAGCAGTTGCTCCTCAGCATCTTGTTGTAGCTCGATTAACTTGCGTATCTTCTCGCCTTGTGCTTTGGCGATGTCTTCTGGTGTGATGCCGCCTTTGGGGGCTCCTTGTGGATCGAACCCCAACCCAAGCCCCTCATCGAATGCAGTAAGTATTGCTGCAGTTAGTTGGCCTGGTGCCCCATATTTTCTTAACGTGTCGCGAGCGCCACCACCTACTTGTCTGGGTGTTATTTCTCCACTAAGCACTGCATTGACAGATTTACCGGTATCACTGAGGCTCTTTTTAACTGACACACCGCGAGCGGACACGTCGACCATC
>JANNTF010000518.1:0-4581 GCA_031403455.1 Alphaproteobacteria bacterium
CTCGGCATTGGCCGATTTTTCCGGGATCACGTAGTACATCGGCTGGCCGGGCAGGCCCGGCGAGATCAGTTCCAGGCGCATGTTCGGCGCCAGCCGGCCCTCGGCCTGCCACGTGTAGAACATGTCCATCCACACCGGCCCCATCGCGATCTCGCCGCGATTGAGCTGGTCGAGCGTGCCGGCATTGCCCGGCGTGATGACGACGTTCTTGTTGAACTCCTTGAGCTTCGCCATCGCCGGCGCCCAGTTCGCGCGCATCGACGCATCGTAAGGTCCGTCCATCAGCTTCTGCGGATCGGGCGAGTTCGCGTAGACCCAGCCGAACACGAAGGCGACGCCGGACATGCCGCCGCGCACGCCGTTATGGCCGAATTTCTTCGGGTTCTTCGTGACCCAATCGGCAAGCTCGCCATAGCTCTTGGGCGGCGCCGTCACCATCGCCGGGTTGTAGGCGATCGCGACCTGGCTGTGGAACATCGGCATCACGAAGCCGTCGACATCGGCACCGAGCGCCTTCTTCGCCGTGTCGCGCGTCACCAGCGCGCTGGTGTCGACATTGGCGCGATAGCGCGAGAGCTTGTTCTCCCGCACCATCAGACCCGCCATCGTCTGATGCACGACCGCGACATCGACGTCCCAAGTCGCGGTGTTCGCCTTCTGCTGCGCGTCCAGCCGCTCCCAGATCTTCTGCGAGCCGGCGTCGCCGGGTCCGGTGCCGACCGCGCGCACTTTCACGCCGGGATTGGCCTTCTCGAACATCGGCCCGAGATAATCGGTGATGTAGTCGACCATGTTCTGGTCGCCCGCCGTGAGCACGTTGATCGTGCGTTGCTGGGCTTGGGCTGGCAAAGCGGCCGCGGCGATCGCGGTGCTGATGAGCAGGCTTCTTCGGAACATGTCGATCCTCCCAGGGTATTGTTGATCAGGCCGCCACGTTAGCAGCGGTTTGTTGCGCATGCGCGGCAGTCTCCGCAGCGAACACATGCAGATTGTCACGCGGCACGCGCACGCGCACAGCCGCGCCGACCGGCCATCGATCATGTGAATCGACCAGCAAGCGCCGCGTCCCGACATCGATCGCGTAGCGCCAGACGCCGCCGGGATAGGAAATCTGCGACACCGTTCCCGCCAGCATCAAGGCATCGGGATCGCTCGCATCCGCCGGCGCCAGCGACGCCGCCTCGCTGCGGAAATGCACGGCGAAAGAACCACGCCCGGAGGCGCGCGGCAGCGCCGCGGCGTCGAGCGTCAGCGCGTTCGTCGCGCCCATGAAATTCGCCACGAAGGCCGATACCGGCCGATTGTAGACCTCCTCCGGCGAGCCGGCCTGCGCGATCTCGCCCTTGTCGAGAATGACGATGCGATCGGCGAGGATCATCGCTTCCTCGCGATCATGCGTGACATGGATGGTCGTGATCGCGAGCGCGCGCTGGATCGACTTGATCTCGTGGCGCACGTCCTCGCGCACGCGTGCGTCGAGATTGGACAACGGTTCGTCCAGCAGCAGGTATCGTGGCGAGATCGCCAGCGCGCGCGCGAGCGCGACGCGCTGGCGCTGCCCGCCCGAGAGTTCGGCAGGCTTGCGTGCGCCCAATCCCTCGAGGCGCACGAGCCGCAGCATCTGCTCGACGCGCACGCCGATCTTCGCGCGCTCCCACCCGCGCACGCGCAAGCCATAACCGATATTCTGCGCGGCGCTCATGTGCGGCCAGAGCGCATAGCTCTGGAACACCATCGCCATATCGCGCTTGTCCGGCGACTCGCGTGTGATGTCGCGACCATCGGCGCGCACCGCGCCCGCCGTCACCGCGACGAAGCCGGAGATCGCGCGCAGCAGGGTCGTCTTGCCGCACCCCGAGGCGCCAAGCAATGCCACGAACTCGCCCGGCGCGATCGTCAGCGCGATGCCCTTCAGGATTTTCGTCGCGCCATAGGACACTTCGACGCGATCGACTTCCAGCGCTCCGCTCATTTCCCTCCCGGCGCGCCATCGGTCGCGCGCACGCAGCATATCGGCCGGCACGCGGTAGCGCCAAGCGGCCATGGCCCGAACACGGCCACTTCGTTTCAAGGGTTGTCGGGATCCGCGGCGCGGTTCACTTTGCACCCTCGGAAGGGCCAAGGACGGAGACGTGATCATGAGCATAGTTCGGGTCGTTGGCGCCCTGATTCTGGGTGCGGGAACGATGGCGGCGGCTCGAGCCGAGCCATTGCCGATCATCGATTCGCATCTCCACTACAGTCACGACGCCTGGCCGCTGACGCCGCCGGCCGAGGCGATCGCCATCCTGCGCAAGGCCGGACTCAAACGCGCCCTCGTCTCGAGCTCGAACGACGACGGCAACCAGATGCTGGTGAAGGAGGCGCCCGATCTGATCTGGCCGTCGCTGCGCCCTTATCGCACCCGCGCCGATATCAGCGGCTGGGTCCGCGACGACGCGATCATCCCCTATCTCGAGGACCGGCTGCGCCGTCATCGCTACGTCGCCATCGGTGAGTTCCACGTCTATGGCGCCGATGCCGATCTTCCCGTCGTGCGTCGCATGGTCGAGCTCGCCCGCCAGAACGAACTCGTCCTGCACGCCCATGGCGATGTCGAGTCGATCGAGCGCTTGTTTGCACAATGGCCCGAGGCCCGCATTCTCTGGGCGCATTCCGGTTTCGACCAGCCGGATCGGATCGCGGAGATGTTGCGCAAGCATCCGCGCCTCAGCGCCGATCTCGCCTTCCGCAGCGAGCATGGCAGTGGCGGCAAGGTGCCGGCGGAGTGGCGGGCATTGTTCATGGCCTTCCCCGACCGTTTCGTCGTGGGTACCGACACGTTCACGCCGGAGCGCTGGTACTACGTCGCCGAGCACGCGAACTGGTCGCGCGCCTGGCTCGCCGATCTGCCGACCGAGCTCGCCGAGCGCATCGCGTTTCGCAATGCCGAGGCGCTGTTCGGTCACTTCGATCCGACGAAGGCGCCATGATCGCGCGCATGGCGCTCGCCGTCGCCGCGCTGACGCTGCAGAGCGCGATGGCCTGCGAGCTGCCGGCCGGCGCCGAGCGCTTCGAATCCACACGCTATCGACTGGCGCTGACGACGGAGCCAGGCGCGATCCAGCCCGGTGAGTTCTTCGCCGTGCTGGTGACCGCTTGCGCGAAGGGCGAAACGACGACGATCGAGGCGCTGCGTGTCGATGCGCATATGCCGCAGCATCGTCACGGCATGAACTACGCGCCGCGCATCGTCGCACTGAGCCCAGGTCTCTATCGTGCCGAGGGTTTCATGTTCCACATGCCGGGAAGTTGGGAGTTCGTGGTCGACTTGCGCGCCGACGGGCGCAGCGAACGCGCGGCGCTGTCGCGCCGTATCGATTGAGGCATGCCGGTGTGGCGCCCGAGCCGGCGGCAGCTGGCGATCTGGTGCGGCATCTTCC
Source organism: Alphaproteobacteria bacterium (assembly GCA_031403455.1). Classification (GTDB taxonomy): domain Bacteria; phylum Pseudomonadota; class Alphaproteobacteria; order CACIAM-22H2; family CACIAM-22H2; genus CAIOSQ01. The sequence goes on from JANNTF010000518.1 coordinate 3,423, forward strand.
TGCTGCTCTCGAGCCTCGTCGTGCATGCGCAAGCACTGCTCGACTTCACGGATGCCGAACGGCGCGCCATCGCACAGCACGGGCCATGGCCAATCGCGTGGCGCGGCGATCCGACCAATCGTGTTTCGACCACGCCGGCAGCGATCGAGCTTGGCCGATTGCTGTTCTTTGACCCCGGCCTTTCCGCCAATGGTCGGGTCGCCTGCGCCACCTGCCAACGCCCCGATCGCGGTTGGACCGACGGCGCACCCACCTCCACGGGTTTGGCGCGTGGGGACCGCAATGCGCCCGGCCTTGCCAATGTGCGCCTGCATCGCTGGTTCGGCTGGGATGGCGCGCATGACTCGCTGTGGTCGCAGAGTTTGCGACCGCTGCTCGAACCGCGCGAGATGGGGATGACGCGCGCGACGATCGCCGGACATCTTCGCAGCGAGCCGTCGCTGATCTGCCGCTATCGCGCCGCATTCGGCGCGGCCCCGGTCGACGAGGATGAGCGCGTCTCGGTGAATATCGGCAAGGCGCTGGCGGCATTTCAGGAGACGATCGTGAGCGCGACGACGGCGTTCGATCTGTTCCGCGACGCGCTGGGACGTGGCGATGCCGCGGCGGCCGAGTATCCGATCGCGGCGCAGCGCGGCTTGCGGCTCTTCATCGGCCGCGGCCAATGCAATCTCTGCCATTTCGGGCCCAACTTCTCGAATGGCGAGTTCGGCGATGTCGGCATTCCCTATTTCACTCGCCCGGGCGAGGTGGACCCGGGTCGGCATGGCGGCATCAAGCGGCTGCAAGCCTCGCCCTATTCACGGTTGGGTCGGTTCAGCGACACGACCGATCAGACGCTGGCGCGCGCCACCGCTCACGTCGATCTCACGCACCGAAGTTTCGGCGAGTTCCGCGTGCCGTCGTTGCGCGAACTCACGCGCACCGCGCCCTACATGCATGACGGCTCGCTGCCAGACCTGCCCAGCGTGGTCCGCCATTATTCGGAGCTGAACGAAGACCGCCTGCATGTCGACGGCGAACGCATCTTGCGCCGTCTCGAGCTGGCTCCCGCCGAGATCGACGATCTCGTCGCCTTTCTCCGGAGCTTGACGACGGCAGATCCGCCGGAAGCTGCGCCGGTCACGGACGATGCCTGTCGTTGATCCATATCGCCTGG
>JANNTF010000519.1:0-2817 GCA_031403455.1 Alphaproteobacteria bacterium
GCACCTTGCCGCCGCAGGCGAGGCCGACCTCCCATGCTTGCTCATTGGACACCCCAAAATCCAATAGTCGCGGCCGGCCCGTCGCGATCGCGTCGAGCGCCTCCTTGATCACGGCGCCCTCGATGCATCCGCCCGAGACGGATCCGGCGAATTTGCCCGCGTCGTCGACGACGAGTTGGCTACCGACAGGCCGCGGGCTGGAGCCCCACGTCGTCACGACGGTAGCGAGCGCGATGCGCTTGCCCGTGCTCTGCCATGCGGCGGCCGTCTCCAGGACGTCTTGGGTGTCGGTCATCGCTACTTCTCCTGTGTCATGCCGGAAGTGTGGTCGCAACGGTGGCCCTGCTCTGCCAGCGATAACCGCGGCGCGTCGTCGCAACGTCGACTGACAGGGCATCCGCGATGGTGCCGAGACTCGCGAGATTATGCGCCGGACGAAAATCGTCGACGAAAGGCAGGATCGCGCGGGCGCCGGATGATTTCGGTTCGAAGCCGCTGAATCGCAGGAGCGGATTCAACCAGATCAGGCGCCGGCAGGATTTTGACAGGCGTTCGACCTCGTCTTCCAGCCCCAGAGCTGCGTCGCGGTCCAGGCCATCGCTGATCAGGAGCACCGTGGCACTCTGGCCGAGCACGCGGCGGCTCCAGCGCAGATTGAACTCGGCAAGACAATGGCCGATACGCGTGCCGCCGGCCCAATCCTCGACACTCGCGGCGACCTTCACCAAAGCCTTGTCTGGATCCTTGTGCCGCAGCGCGCGCGTGATGTTCGTGAGCCGGGTCCCGAACAGGAAGATGTGGACCCGCGCGCGGTCGTTGGTCAGCGCGTGGAGGAAGTGGAGGAACATCCGCGTATAGCGTTCCATCGAGCCGGAGACGTCGCACAGCACGATCAGCGGCGGCAAGCGCGTGCGCGGGATACGCCGCGCGAAACTGGCGCTGTTGCCGCCGCTGCGCGCCCAGGCACGCAACGTGGCACGGAAGTCGATGCGTGCGCCGCGATGCGACGGTCTGAAGCGGCGCGTCTTCATCTCGTTGAACGGCAGCTTGAGGCGCGCAAGCGCGAGCTTCGCCTGCGCCAGCTCGGCGTTGGACATCTGCTCGAAATCCTTCTGCTGCAGGATCTCGCGGTTCGACCAGGTCATGACGGCATCGATCTTCTGCTCGTCCTCCTCGGTCGATGCCGGCTTCGGGCGGTCGCGGTCATGGTGGTGGCCGGCCTGGAATGCTTCGGCAAGGCGACGCGACAGCTTCTCCTTCTCGTCCTCCGCCTTCTCTCCGTCGGGGCTGCGCGCCTGGGGCAGCAGGAAGGAGAGCATGCGCTCGAGGATCTGCGGATCGCGCCAGAACAGATTGAAGGCCTGATCGTAGACATCGTGCTGTTCGCGGCGATTGACGAATACGGCGTGCAGGGTCCAGTAGAAATCCTGGCGCGAGAGCACCCCGATCGCCTGCAACGCGCGTACGGCTTCGATCGCACGACCCGGCCCGATCGGCAGCCCCGCACCGCGCAGAATGCGCGCGAAATGCACGACATTGACGATCAAGGTGCCATCGTCGCCCTCTGCATCTGCGGGATCGACGGGCGGCGTCATGCGCCGGCGGTCGCGAGCTCCGCGCGCACTTGGGCGAGCACATGCGTCGCCGTCGCGCCGCGGATCTTGGCGATGTCGTCCTGGTATTTGAGAATCGCGCCGAGGGTGTTGTTGATGGTCTCCGGATCGAGTTCGATCTTGTCGAGCGCAACCAGCGCTTTGACCCAGTCGATGGTTTCCGCGACGCCCGGAAGCTTGAACAGCTCCTCGCCGCGCAGCTTCTGCACGAAGCCGACGACCTCGCGGCTCAGCCGCCCCGGCGCCTCGGGCGCCTTGATCCTGAGGATCTCGAGCTCGCGCGCGGCATCCGGGTAGTCGACCCAGTAATAGTAGCAGCGGCGTTTGAGAGCGTCGTGGATCTCTCGCGTACGGTTCGACGTGATCACCGTGATCGGCGGCGACGGCGCCTTCACCACGCCGAACTCCGGGATCGTGACCTGCCAGTCGGACAGCGTTTCGAGCAGGAAAGCCTCGAAGGGCTCGTCGGCACGATCAAGCTCGTCGATCAGCAGCACCGGCGGGCCGGCAGGATCGGGGGAAAGCGCCTGCAGCAGCGGTCGGCGAATCAGGAAGCGATCGGAGAAGATCTCCGTCTCGACCGCGTCGCGGCTGCTCGAGCTGGCCTCGGCCATGCGGATCTCGATCATCTGCCGCGCATAGTTCCATTCGTAGACGGCGGCTGCGACATCGAGGCCCTCGTAGCATTGCAGTCGGATAAGTCGCCGGCCGAGCGTCTGGGCGAGCACCTTGGCGATCTCCGTCTTGCCGACGCCCGCCTCGCCTTCCAGAAAGAGTGGACGTTCGAGCTTGAGCGCGAGGGTCACGGCCGTCGCGAGGCTGCGGTCGGCGACATAGCCGCCATCTCTGAGAAGGTTCACGGTGTCGTCAACACCGTGTGGCAGGAGGGAGGGCATAGGATAATCCAGTTCGAGGAGAGGGCCGTATGAAACGAGACTTCCCGTTCAAGATAGTGCAGGCACCTGACATGACGATATGGCCGATTGACCGAGGTCGCGCGAAGCCTGAACGCCATGTCGGTCGACGCACGTCGCTTGCGCTGCTGTTCGGCGCGGGGTGGCTGAGCGGCTGCGGCGGGTTGCGGACGATCGAGACGCTGACACCGTCAGGCGCCTATCTGTCGGATCTCGACGTGGCCTACGGGCCCGATCCGCGCCAGCGTCTGGACGTCTATCGACCAGCGGCGCCATCGGCGACGCCATCG
>JANNTF010000520.1:0-8503 GCA_031403455.1 Alphaproteobacteria bacterium
CGATGCCGGTCAACGCCACGCCGAGCCCGATCACCAGACCGGCGAGCGGCCCAAACGCGCGATGCACGTAGAGCGAGGCCCCGGCGGCATGCGGGAAGCCGCGCGCCAGAGCCGCATAGCTGAAGGCCGTCGCAGTCGCGACGACTGCGGCCAGCAGGAAGGCGAGCGGCGCGCGCGGCCCCGCGATCTCGCCCACCGTGCCTATCAGCACGAAGATGCCCGCCCCGACGGTGACGCCGACGCCGTAGAGCACGAGCATCGGCAGCGTGACGACGCGGCGAAGGACCACTTTCTTGAGGGTCGTCTCTTGGCTCACTGACAAAATGTCGTAACACCAATCGATTTGGGGAACCAGGGCTGCCCCTCGACGGCACGAACCTGAGGGTCGGCGCGAAATCGAGCATCGCGGCGGGAAATAACCTGAAGGTCGTTGCGGCTGCGCCCGCGATACGCTTGCTTCCGCGAGCCACGCCAACTCTAGACGCTCGCAAACATCTCGCCGGCCGAAGCCGCGGCGCGCTATTGCACTCGCCGACGGTCCAGACCAGACCGCGTTCAAACGCTATCGGCTCGACGTCCGTTCCTCCGACGACCAGCGCGCCATCGACATGGCGCTTTCGGCAGAGAGCGGGAAAAGGCCGGCGGGCTCCCTCGATCCCGCCGGCTCCACATCGCTATTTTTTCATCACGAACGGCCCGGGCTTGTAGTGGCGCTCGCCCCAGTTCGGGGTTTCATCCCACATCCAGACCGGGCTGCCACCGGCGACGTTCAGATCCGGCCAGGTCGGGTTCGAGCCTTTGAAATGAGACTCCATCGCCGCGACGCTCGGCGTCGAGCCGCCGTCCTGCCAGGCCGCCTTCTGCATCGCCGCCGCGGGCATCAGGATTGGCTTGAGTTCGGCCCAGGTCACCGGCTTGTCGATCGCCTCGATCGAGGTGAAGAACTCCGAGGTCTTGATGATCGCCAGCGCATCATATTCGAGGACGAAGGGCGCGTTGCGGATGTTGGTGTTCTCGGGATAGGTGTCGCGCGCCTGCGCGGCGACGGCCGGCTCCAGCTTCCACCATTCGTTGGCGATCGCCAATGATTTGTCTCGGTTGTCGTTGACCAGCTTCTGCGCCTGGACCCGCGCGCGCAGGAAGGCGACCAGCAGATTCGGGTGCTCCCTCGCGAAGCCTTCGCGGGCGCACAGATACAGCCGATCGGCGAGGTAGCCCTCGGGATAGGCCCAGGCCTGCTTCACGGTTTCCGTACGCGTGCCGGCGCCGGTGAAGCCGCTGGAGTCGATCAGCAGCTCCGCCGTGCCGAGCGGTTTGCCCATGAAGCGGATCGGCACCCACACGCCCGAGGCGTCAATTCCCGGCGGCATCTTGATGCCCTCGGTCGGCGGCATGTTGACGAGCTTCACGCCCAGCTCGGCCAGCGACTTGCCGGTCTGGTACTGCGCGATGCTGGCGAGCGTGTAGTGCGCCGAGGTCGCGATCGGCACGCCGACCGTCTTGCCGGCGAGGTCCGCAACGTTCTTGATGCTGCTACCTGGCCGCACGACGACGGCGTTCGAAAGATGGCTGGCATGGACGCCGAAGATGACGATCGGCACCTTCTGCTTGATGCGCGGCACCATCGCGGCGGAGCCGAAATCGACGTCGACATCGAGCCGCCCCGCGACCATCGCCGCATTGGCCGGCGGTCCGCCTGCCGTGAATTGCAGCCATTCCGACGTGACGTCGTAGCCGAACTTCTTTGCCTCGCTCTCGAACAGCTTGTCTTGCTGCATGGTCGCGGTGATCGGGGTACTGCCCGCAAAGGGATTCCAGCCGATGCGGACAGTCACCTGCTTGTTCTGGGCCTGGGCGGCGCCGGCGATCAGCATCGCCAACGCGGTCGCCAGCAGCACTCGGGACTTCATGGCGTTCTCCTTCTCTCTCTGGGTTACGGATCCTTGCGCAGTAGCAGCCAGATCTCATCCGACAGCCGGTGAAACTCCTTGTCGGTGCGGATCTCGGGCGGGCGTGGTCGTGAGAACGGCACGCGAATTTCCCGGAGAACGCGGCCGGGACGGTCGCTCATGACAACGATGCGGTCCGACAAATAGAGCGCCTCGTCGATCGCATGGGTGATGAACAGCACGGTCTTGGGCCGCGCGCGCGATGTCTCGCTCCAGATTCGCAGCAATTCCTCCTGCAGCGATAGGCGCGTCAACGCGTCCAGCGCCGCCAGGGGCTCGTCCATCAGCATCACATCGGGGTCATTGGCGATGCAGCGTGCGAGAGCGCAGCGCTGACGCATGCCACCGGAGAGCTCGTGCGGATATTTGCGCTCGAACCCCTCGAGCTTGACCATCGCCAGGCTGTCGCGCACGCGCGCGGCCGTCTCGCGCGCGCTCAAGCCCCGGCTGCCCGGGCCGAATCCGACATTGCCGGCGACCGTGAGCCACGGGAACAGCGCGTATTCCTGAAATACCACGCCGCGCTCGGCGCTCGGGCCCTTGATCGGGTGCCCGTCGATCAGCACCTCGCCCTGCGAGGGCTCGTCGAAGCCGGCGACGATGTTGAGCAGCGTCGACTTGCCGCAACCGCTCGGGCCCACGATGGTCACGAACTCGCCGACGGCGATGTCGAGCGAAGCGGCCTCGAGCGCGTGGACTTCCTCGCCGCTGGCAGACGCGAAGCGCTTGCCGACGTCGCGGATGGCGATCTTGGTGGTGGCAATCTTGGTGGTCGGGCTCATGCCAGCCGGTACTCGCTGCGCCAGGGCATCAGCCACTGCTCGAGACGCCGTGTCGCCATGTCCATGGCCAAGCCGATGAAACCGATCGTCAGCATGCCGACGATGATCGCATCGGTGCGCAGCACCTCGCGATAATAGGTGATCATGTAGCCGAGGCCGCTGGATGCGGCGATCAGCTCGGCCGCAACGATGCTCATCCACGATACGCCGATCGCAATGCGCAAGCCCGTGAACACGTAGGACGTCACGGTCGGCAGCACGACATGGGTCATGATGCGCCGCTGGCTGGCGCCCAGCGACAGCGCGGCCCGCATGTGCAGCCGGTCGACGGCGCGCGCGCCTGCCATGGTGTTGATCAGCACGGCGAAGAACGCGGCCAGGAAGGTGATGAAGACGACCGACAAGGTGCCGATCCCAAGCCACAGGATCGACAGCGGCACCCAGGCCAGCGGCGGGATCGGCCGGAACACGCTGACCAGCCCGTCAAGCACGCGCTCGACCGGGCGATAGAGGCCCATGACCAGGCCGAGCGGCACGCCCAGCGCCAGCGCGCCGAGATTGGCGTAGAAAATTCGCAGCAGGCTGGCGTTGATGTGGCCGATCAGCTCGCCGTTCCAGAGCAGCTTCCAGAATGTGCGGACCACGGAGACCGGCGACGGCAGCAGCGCTGGATGGAACATCGGCACGATTTCGGTGAACACGTACCACAGCGCGATCAAGATGATTGGCAGGATCAGCCGCCAGCCGAGTTCGCGTAGCGGCGCGTCATTCATGTCGGGACCGCCTCGGCGGGCGCGGCGCTGCTGGACTTGACCAATTCCTGGCGGCGGCGGGCGGTCGCCGCCAATTGCGCTGCCTTGCCGTCGGCGCGCATGACGACGCCGTACACATCCTTCGCTGCATCCGGACTGACCACGCCGTCACGAACATCGCGAACGACATGCTCGACCTCGCGCTCCAGCGGGTCACCCACGCCACCGCCACCGGGCGACTGAATCTCCAGCCGCGCCGGGCCTAGCTGCCAGATGCCGTAGCTCGGCCCCTGCCTCGGCTGGCCATCGATTTCAGTCAGCGTGATGGTGCCGATGGCGCCGGATTCGCCGCCGAGTACACCGATGCCGGTGGGGCGCGACAATCCCTCGGCGCGAAACGAATATTCCGCGGCGCTCAGCACGTCGACCTCGTAGGCGATTCCGGTGCCGCCGCGAAACTTGCCGGGCCCGCCGCCATCGCAGCGCAGCTCATGGCGCCGAACCAGCACGGGATAAAGCTGTTCGTAGGTCTCGGCGTTGGGAATGGTCAGGCCGCCCAACGTGATCATCGGTCCCATCTGGTTGAATCCGTCGCGGCCCATCGCCGCGCCCGCACCCGAATTGCCGCCCCAATTGTACATGATCCAGGTGCGGCCATCGGCGTCGCGCCCCGAGGAATTGGGGAAGCTGTTCTTGCCCCACCCGGCGAGCGAGCGCTGCGGCGCCGCCTTGGCCAGCGCCCACCAGATCATGTGCATGATCTCGTGCGCGGGGAACACCGTGCACATCGTCATCGGCGCCGGCGCACGCGCGTTCACGATCGTGCCTTCGGGCGCGATGATCGTGACCGAGCGGAACGTGCCCTCGTTGCGTGGCAGATCGACGTCGAAGAACGATGCGATGCCGGCATAGACGGCGGAGTAGGTGTTGGCGACGGACGAGTTCTTGAAGCCGCGGATCTGCGGCGCCGTGCCGGTGAAGTCGACCGTGAGTCGGTCGCCGGACTTGGTGATGGTCGTCATCAGCCGGATGTCCATCGGCTCGAAGCAATCCGTGTCGAAGCGTTCCTCCGCCGCGTAGATCCCATCGGGAATCTCCGTCAGCGCCTGGCGCAGACGGCGGTCGGCATGGTCGAGAATGCCGCGGAAATGCGCGAGCGCGCTGTCGATACCGAGATCGCGCACCGTTGCCGCCACTTCTTCCGCGCCGATCCGCGTCGACCCGATCATCGCGCGCAGATCGCCGTCGAGCAGATGCGGCGTGCGCGTGTTGATCATCAGCAGGTGCCAGAGGTCGTCGCGTACTTGACCGCGCTCATAGAGCTTCAGCGGCGGCAGGCGGATGCCCTCATGGAAGATCTCGGTCGCCTGCGGGTTGTAGGTGCCGGCAGCACCACCGCCGATGTCCGATTGATGCGCACGGTTGCAGGTGAATGCGACCAGCGTGCCGTCGACGAATACCGGCCGCGCGATCACCCAGTCCGGCAAATGGTTGCCGCCCGCCACGTAGGGGTCGTTCAGCAGGAAGACATCGTCCCAGGCGATGCGCCCGGCGAAGAATTTGAGCAGGGCGCGAACGGCGAAGCCGCCGCCGCCGGTGTGGATCGGGATGCCGTCGGCCTGCGACACCAGCGTGCCCTCGGCATCGGTGATGAAGCAGGAGAAATCATGCGACTGATTGAAGATCGGGCTGCGCGAGGTGCGCACCATCACCCAGCCCATCTGCCGCGCCACGTGATCGAGCCGGTTCTGCACGAGCGCCAGCGAGATCGGATCCAGTATCGTCATCGCGCGGTCTCATCGAGAAGGCCGGTCTTATCGAGAAGGATGGAGAAATTGCCGGACTCGTCGACCGTGAGCGTGTCACCGACACCGACCAGTATGGTGGTCGTCGCTTCGTCGATGATCGCCGGGCCGACGAAACGATGCCCGGGGCCCAATTCCTCTCCGCGGTAGATCGCGGTCTCGACCCAGCCCCGGCGCTCATCGATCCAGACCGGCCGGCGTTCATAGGGTCGCGCTTCGCCTGCGGCTTCGGGCAGGCGCGACACCGTCAGCGGCGGCAATGCCCCGATGCCGGTGACCCGCAGCTTGGTGATCTCGATGATGCCCTGCGGCTGGGTGTGACCAAACAGGCGGTCATGCTCGGCGTCGAAATCCTCGCGGATGATGGCGGGATCGAAGCGCGGCCCGACCGGCACGGTGATGTCCCATTGCTGGCCGACATAGCGCAAATCGAGTGCGCGCTCGCAGCGCGCCGTCTTGTCGCGAAATCCTTCGCTGGCCAGGGTCGTCAGCACGTCGCGTTCAAGCCCGACGAAAATGGAGTCCAGCCCGACGGCTTCGGCGCGGTCGAGATCGGCGAATTGGACGCGCATCAAATCGTGGCGCACGTCGGAATGCAGCATGCCCAGGGCGCAGAAGGCGCCGGACAGGCGCGGCAGGTAGAGCTTCTTGCACCCCAGCTCGTATGCCACCGCGGCGCCATGCAGCGGCCCCGCGCCGCCGGCGGCCACCAGCGTAAAGCGGCGCGGGTCGTGCCCGCGCTCGGAGCTCAGGCGCTGCACGGCTTGCAGCAGCTTCTGGTTCATCAGGCGGATGATTCCCGCGGCGGCGTCGGGGACGGATATGCCCAGCGGCGTCGCGATGCCGCGTTCGATGGCGGCGTAGGCCAGTGATGCGTCGATCGCCACCGCTCCGCCGGCATAGGTGCCTGGACTCAGGCGGCCCAGCACGACCTGCGCGTCGGTGATGGTCGCATCCTGTCCGCCATGGCCGTAGCAGGCCGGGCCGGGGCGGGCGCCGGCGCCCTGCGGTCCGACCTGCAGCATGCCGGCGCCGTCGACCCGCGCGATCGTGCCGCCGCCGGCGCCGATCGTATGCACCTCGACCGAGGGCAGAACGCAGGTGTAGCCGCCGATGTCCAGGTAGTCGGTGAAGGCGACCTTGCCGCCCGTCATCAGAATCACGTCGCAGCTCGTGCCGCCGATCTCCATCGACACCAGATCGTCCGAGCCGATCGCCGCCGCGTAGTAGCCCAGCGCGCCAACCCCGGCCGCGGGGCCGGACAGCAGCAGCGCGGCGGGCCGGTCGGCGATCCGGTCGACCGTCACCGCGCCGCCGTTGTTCTGGATCAGCAGCATCGGCGAGCGCAGGCCTTGTTCATTCAGCCGCCGCGCCAGAATCTGCAGGTAGCCGACCGTGCGCAGGGCGACATAGGCGTTCAGCACCGTCGTCGATCCGCGCTCGTACTCGCCCGCGATCGGCGCGACGGCGCTGGAGGTCGACACAAATTTGCACACGCCGCTATCCAACGCGCGCGCCGCCGTGGCGACCTCATGCCGATTGTCGATGTAGCTGTTGAACAGGCAGATCGCGATCGCCTCGACACCCTCGGCGCGGAACTCACCCAGCGCCCGGTCGACATCGTCGAGCGCGAGCGGCGCCAGCTCGCGGCCCGTGCGGTCGAGCCGCCCGGCGACCGGCCGGCGCAGGTAGCGTGGCACCAGCACGGGCGGGTAGGGCGTGCGGTGGTCCCAGGGATTTTCGCGATGACCGCGCCGGATCTCCAGCGAGTCGCGGAATCCCTCGGTCGTGATCATGCCGATTTTGGCGCCCTTGCCTTCCAGCACGGTGTTGGTGGCGATGGTCGAGCCGTGCACGAACAAGGAGCATCGATCCAGCAATCGCGCCGGCGTCAAGCCAAGCGAGGTGGCCGCTTTCGCCAGGGCGTCGATCACGCCCTGGGCCGGATCGGCTGACACGGTCGGGACCTTGGAAACCAGAATGCGGCCATCGTCTCCGGCCAGGATCATGTCGGTGAAGGTGCCGCCGACATCGACGCCGATACGCCAGTTCGCCACCGCGCTCATGACGCGACGGATGCAACAGCGTTGCGCGGCACTACGCCGCGCGCGCCAAACTGATGCCTGATCGTTTCCGCCGCCTGCAGCGTGGCGGGCACCACGCGCAAGAACCAGGCCTTGGTCATGCGATAGCTGGGGGCGGCGACGCATAGCCCGCCGATCGCGAAGCCCTCGCGATCGAGGACGGGAGCGGCGATGCCGCCGACGTCGATGCGCCAGCCGCCGCGGTTGATCGCGTAGCCGCGCGCGCGAATCCGCTTCAATTCCCGGCGCAGCGCGTCACGATCGACGATCGTGGTTTCCGTCGTGCCGGTCAGCGTTTCCGGCAGATGCGATTCAAGATAGTCGGGCGGACGAAAGGCCAGCAGCGCTAGGCCGGTCGAGGTGCAGTTCGCCGGGACCCGGTCGCTGACCTGGGCATGCACGCGCACGGTCTGGGCCCCCTCGACTCGATTCAGGTAGACCACGTCGAAGCCGGTCAGGACGCCGAGGATCGCGCCTTCGCCGGTCTCTTGCACCAGGCGCTCCATGATCGGCTGCGCCATGCGCGACAATTCGGCCTCGAGCACGCCGTTGCCCACATGCCAAGCTTTCAAGCCAAGCCGATAGATGCCACCGGGCAGGCGATCGACGAAGCCGCGCTTGGCCAGGATCGACAGCACGCCATGGGTGCCCGATTTCGACATCTCCAACCGACGCGATATCTCGCCGAGCGAGAGGCCCTCGCGATTTCCCGCCAAATGCTCCAAGACGTCCAGCCCGCGGCTCAAGCCGGAGCGCGCCTGCTCGTTCGTATTAGATGAATGCTTATTCACCATTGACGAACTCTGGTGTGTGGTTTCAGCTCGGTCAAGATCGAAATTCGAAACGAAGGGGGAGCATCGCCATGCGCGTTCCGTTTCCGGCCACAGGTCGCGGCCACGACGAAATCCTCGCCGAGATGCGTGCGATGAAGGCCGGCGACGCCGACTGGCAGCATGGCCGCACGCCGCTCTACGTCTTCAAGGCGACGCAGGAAGCCTACGAGATGGGGCGCGATGCGTTCTTCGAGTTCTTCACGGAGAACGCGCTGGGTGCGCGCCGCGCCTTCACCAGCGTCAAGCGCATGGAGGACGAGGTGATCCAGGCGGCGCTTGACCTGCTGCGTGGCCCTGC
>JANNTF010000521.1:0-5782 GCA_031403455.1 Alphaproteobacteria bacterium
ATCCTGGAACACCATCTGCGCCTGACGGCGATATTCCTTGAGCGGGAGCGCCTCGCTGCCGACGAGTTCGCCGTCGAACACCATTTCACCCGCATCATGCGCGATCAGCTGCATCACGAGGCGCACGGTCGTCGATTTGCCGCAACCGGACTCGCCGACGACGCCGAGCGTTTCTCCCTTGGTCACCTTGAAGTCGACGCCGTCGACGGCGCGCACGACGGCGCCGCGGCCGAGCAGCCCCTTGGCACGCAACGCCGCCACGAATTCCTGCGCCAGAATATCGGCGACGAGCGCACGCACCGTGCGCGCGATGATTCCCATTGGAATGACGGACATCGTGACGGCTGGCAGGATCATGTAGCGGAAATGTTCCCAATTCCATTTCCAGGCGCCCGAACCCTCGGGCCCGGCCCCGCCGGGTGGCAGCCAGCCGAGTTGGACGGAGAAGATGATCGCCAGGACCATGCCGAGCCAGTAATGCGGCACGGAAACGCCGAGCATGGCGAGACTCGACGCCGCGCGATCGAGCCAGGAGCCACGGAAATATCCAGCGACGAAGCCGAACAGGCAGCCGAGAACGAAGGCGATCAGCGTTGCGAGCAAGGCGACGATCAGCGTGTTGCTCACGGCCTTGCCGACCTCCATCGCCACCGAGCGTCCAGTGGCGATGGACACGCCGAGATCGCCCTGGATCGCTTTCCAGAGCCACAGCGCGAATTGCACGGGAAGCGGGCGATCGAAACCGAAGACGCGCCGCATTTCCTCCTGCTGCTCGAGCGACGCGTCCGGCGGCAGGACCGAAGTCAAGGGATCGCCGGGCGCGATATGCAGCAGCAGGAAGCAGAAGAAGCTGACGCCGAGCGCGACCGGGGCGACGAGGGCCAGCCGTTTCAGAAAATACCGGAGAATGATCGGGTTACCCCTGGAATGGACCTGACGTCATGGCGCCGGCATCACCTGGGCGCCATCGTGATCGGCGAGAAATCCTGGAACCAGTTCTGCGCCTGGATGAAGCCTTTCACCCGTGGGCTCATGGCGCGCGGGTTGACGTCATGCGTCACCATCAGGAACAGCGCCTCATCCACATATTTCTCGTGGATCTTCTGCATCACCTTGGTCTGTTCCGCGGGATCGAAAGTCGTGCGGATCTGGTCGAACAGCTTGTCCATTTCGGGATCGCAATACATGCCCCAATTGGTTCCCGCGGGTGGCACGAGATTGCATTGGAGATGGCGCACCACGCCGGTGAAGGGATCCTGGATGAAGTACGTGTAGTTCATGCCGGTGGCGGCGCGCGAACTCGCGTGCTTGGCGCCGGCGCGCCAGATATTGATGAGCGTGTTCCATTCCACGACTTCGAAATCGACCTTGATGCCGATCTCGGCGAGATTCTGCTGCACGAACTCGTTCATCGGCAGCGGCAGCAACACCATCTTCTCGAGCTTCGGCACACGCGCCTGGTCCCAATACCCCGGGAAGGGCACGAGCTCCGCGCGTTCGCGCGGCGTGAAGGCCGTGAGCTGCCACGGTCCCGTTCCGGACGGGGTCTTGGCGAAATTGTCCCAACTCTTGCCCAGCTTCTCCCACTGCGTCGGCGAGGACATCATGATCCAGGCGATCTGATACGGCAGCGTGGCATCCGGCGACTTGGTGGTGATCTCGACTTTGTATGTGTCGACGACCTTGTATCCGCCGACAGCCGGAATGCGTGAGCGACCCTGAGCCGCCTGACGCTGGTCGAATTGCGGCGCGTCGTTGTTGAGCAGCTTGTCGAAATTCCAGACCACGGCCTCGGTCGTGAACTCCGAACCATCATGGAATTTCACGCCCTCGCGCAACGTGAAGATCCATTTGGTCTTGTCGACCGCATCGACCGACCAGCCGGTCGCGAGGCCGGGTACCAGGTCGGACGCCTTGTCGGCCTTGCTGAGGTCCCAGTTGATCAGCCCGTCATAGAGCGCGTAGCCCATGAAGCGCATGCCTTCGCCGCCCTGGTCGGTCTGGCCGGTCGTGAGGGGAATGTCCGATGCGGTCATGCCGATCCGTAGCGTTCCCTGCGCCAGCGCTGCGGACGACGCCAGGACGACGCAGGCACCGAGAAGAACGGAAAATATTTTGGCCATCGGAGACACCTCGCAGCGGGATTGTTGACGCTGTCCCGGCATGAACCGTGCCAGCGCCGCGAGCGGCACGGCGATCGGCAGTGAAGCTGCAGCCGATCGATGCTCCGTCACATCGCCGCGGCCTAGCGGGTCATCCCTCGGTTTGCTGCGGCGCGCACCGCGATCGCGAACCCTTGCCCTTGATCAAAAATGAGGCGCGCGTCGGCGTCTGGATGATCGATTGCATCGAGAAGTCGCCGCGCCTCAGTGCCGGCATCGAATGTTGACTTGCCCGGTCGAAGCGATCACAGGACAGGAGCGTGCGGCCGGGGGCGGATCTTGCGGCCGGTGCGCCTTGCGGGATTATTCGGAGTGGGAAAATGGCTTTGATTGAGGGTGTCGACCACGTCGTGATCGCGGTGCGCGGACTCGATGACGCGTATCGCCATTTCACGCGACTTGGTTTCGCGCTGACGCCGCGCGGGACGCATACCCAGCTCGAGACCGCGAACCACACGATCATGTTCGCCGACATGACGTATTTCGAGGTGCTCGGCGTCACGCGGGCTGGCGTCAAGAACGCCTACTACGCCGATTTCGTGCGTCATCGCGAAGGTATTGCCGGCGTCGCGCTGAAGGCGAGCGATGCGCGGCGCGTCCACGATCAACTCAAGGACGCGCCCTTTCATGCCAGCGAGGCGATCGACTTCGCGCGTCCCGTGGACATGCCCGACGGCCACAAGGAGGCGCGCTTCACCGTCACGCAATTCGATCCGGCCGCGACGCCGGGCGCGCGCTTCTTCGCCTGTCAGCACTACACGCCTGAACTGGTCTGGCGACGCGACATGCTCACCCATGCCAATGGTGCGCTGGGGCTCAAATCCGTGACGATCGTGGTGCAGGATCCAATGGCCGCCGCGCAGCGTTACGAGGCGCTGTTCGCGACCAAGTCCTCGCGCCTCGCCGATCGGATCGACATTCCCACGCCGACTTGCGTGCTCACGCTGATGACGCCGGCGTCAGCCGCCCAGCGCTTTCCGAACGACCCGATCCTGCGCCTCCAGCCGCCCTATTGCGCGGCGATCGGGTTCAAGGTCGTCGATGCCGGCGGCACGGATCTCGCGCTGCGCACCCGCGGCGTTGCGACGCGCAGTCTGCGTGACGGCAGCGTGATCATCGGTTCGACCGAGGCGTGCGGGACGATCCTGACCTTCGGTTGACCGTGCGGCGGCGCTCCGGGTTGCCAAGCGCGCAGGGTGCGGTGCTATGGTCTTGGCATCAGTCACAGTGATTGCACGCAACGTCGTGCGGTCGCTGCGCAACAGGAGGGGGTCCGGAATGAAGAATGCTCTCGCAGCTCTCGCTCTCAGCGGATTGGTCGCACTCCTCGCGCCCGCCGCCGAGGCGCAGAATTTTCGTTGGAAAATGGTCGTCATCTCGAACGAGAACTCGGTCTACACGACCCTGTTCGCGAAGCCGTACGCCGAGAAGGTGGCCGAACTCACCAATGGCCGAGTGCTGATCGATATCGTCCCGTCGGGCGTCATCGCGCCGCCGTTCCAGGAATACAATGCGGTGCTCGACGGCCTCGCCGATCTCGCGAGCGTGCCGTCGATCTACATCTACAATCGCGACCCCGCGAACGGCATCCCGGCGATGCCCGGCGGCATGCCGCCGCTGGCGCTGTTGCAATGGGTCTATGAAGGCGGTGGCGACGCGCTGTGGAAGCAGTATCGGCGCGAGGTGCTGAAGATGCACGCCGTCGTCGCCGGTTTCGGGCCGACGGAAATCGTGCATGGCCATAAGCCGATCCGCACGATCGACGATCTCAAGGGCGTGAAGTTCCGTACCGCGGGCATGTGGGCCAGCGTGCTCCGCGACAAATTCGGCGGCGCGCCGACTGTGGCGCCGGTGGGCGAGATCTACACGCAGCTCGAGCGCAAGGTTCTCGATGCGGCAGAGTTCTCGACCCCGTCGGAGAACATGATCCTCGGGCTGCAGCGCGCGGCCAAGTACATCATGGTCCCGGGCAGCCACGTGACCAGCTTCTTCTTCGAGACGGTCATGAAGGCGGAGAATTTCGACAAGCTGCCGGGGGACATCAAGAAGGCGATGGAGACCGCGGGTAAGCAGGTCAGTTTCGAATCGCTGCTCAAGTGGCAGGCCCTCGACATGAAGGCGATGGAGCAGCTGCGCGCCGGCGGCAACGAGATCGTGGAATACTCGCCAGAGCTCCAGAAGGCGATCCGCGACCGCACACGCGAGTGGACGTATGAGGAGGCAAAGCGGCAGGAGGACAAGGGCAATCCTTGGCTCAAGCGCCTCGCGGATTCCTATTACGGCTATCTCGATTATTGGGACAAGACTTCGGTCTACATCGCCAAGTGAGGGTCGTCGGGCGTCGCCAGCGCGCGTCGCCCGATTGCCTCGTGCGTCATGCTCGATAGTCTTTGCGCGGTCATCGACCGCTTGTCTTTCGTCCTGGTGTGGATCGCGAAGGCGTGCCTCGTCGCGCTGATCGGGGTCACGCTGCTCGAAGTCTTTCTGCGCTATGTGCTCAACACGCCGACGCTGTGGAGCACCGACATCGCGTACATGCTCAACGGCGCCCTGTTCATGTTCGCGATCGCCTACACGCTGCAGAGCGGTGCGCATATCCGGGTCGATTTCTTCTCCGCACGGTTTTCGCCACGGCTCCAGGATGGGATCAATCTGGTCTTCTACCTCGCGGTCATGGTTCCCGCGCTCGGCTGGATCGGGGTGGTGATGGCGCAACGTTTCTGGCGTGCCTACCAGAGCGGCGAACTCGACCCGATGAGCTCCTGGGCGCCGCTGATCTGGCCTTTCTATCTCGTGCTTGTCGTGGGTGTGTTCTCGCTGCTGCTGCAGGTCCTCGTCGAGGCCGTTCGTCATGCGCGCGGCACGTCCACCCAGATCAAGCGAAGTTGAGCGGCCGATGACCCTGTTCGCGACGCTCGCGCCGGCGCTGATGTTCCCGGCGTTGTTCCTGCTCGTATTCCTCGGCGTGCCGGTCGCCTTCGCGCTGATCGGGGTGGCCTTCATCTTCGGTTACTACATCAGCGGCGATCTCGTCGGGCTGCAGCTGTTCCGCTTCGCCTGGGCCGTGACGTCGAACTACATCCTCGTCGCGATCGCGCTCTTCGTGTTCATGGGCGCGATGCTCGAGCGGTCGGGGATCGCGGAAAAGCTCTTCGAGGCGATGCGCGTCTGGCTGGGCCGGTTCAAGGGCGGTCTGGCGCTGGCGACGATCGCGATGTGCGCGATCTTCGCGGCGGGCACCGGCATCGTCGGCGCCGTGGAGGTGCTGGTCGGATTGATGGCGATGCCGACGATGCTGCGCTACGGCTATGACAAGGCGCTGATCTCCGGCACGATCTGCGCCGGCGGTTCGCTCGGCACGATGATTCCGCCCTCGATCGTGGTGGTGATCTACGCGGCCCAGGCGCGCGTTCCGATCGGCGATCTGCTCGTCGGCGTACTGATTCCCGGCGGGATCATGGTGGCGGCGTTTCTGCTCTACATCATCCTGCTCTGCCAGTTCCGCCCGTCGGCGGGTCCACCGGTGCCGCCCGGTGAAATCAACATGACGACGGTCGAGAAGCTCAAGCTGCTGTTGACGGCCCTCGTGCCGGCGACGCTGCTGATCATGTCGGTCGTCG
>JANNTF010000522.1:0-3645 GCA_031403455.1 Alphaproteobacteria bacterium
CGCGAGCTCGGCGAGGAGCCGATTGCGCCCGGGCTCCATGATCGCCCAGCCCGCGGCCGCGACGAGCAGATCGGTCGCCGGCTGATCGAAACGGTCGACGACGCGTTGCGCCCGCCGCGCGCGGTCGATCAGCCCGGCGACGATCGCGCCGGCTTCGGTTGTCGTATGTGAACTGGCCGTTGTCATCTGATGATGAACTCACCATGCGTTTGATACGCCGGCAATGGCCCTCTCATCCCCTCCGGATCGCGAGGCGCTACGGGATGCAGACATCCTCCCGTGCGAAATGCCTGTCTGTGCTCGTCGTCCCTCCTCGAGTCGAGGAGGGGCGACGAGTACAGGCTGGCGAGAAGTCGACATTGATTGGCGACGTCCTGCTGCGCAGGATGGGCCTCTCGCTGGAGAGGCTCGCATGCGCATGAATTCTCGGATGGGTCGGGTGCTGCCGGATGTCGACGCCTTCGATCATCCCCTCCAATCGACGTTGCGGGCGCTGATGGCGCGGCTGGGCGATGGCGAACTCAGCGCCCCTGAGTTTCACGATTCCTGCGCATCCGCTTTCGCGGCAGCGCGTCTTGCGGATGCGCTCGCGGCGCCGATGGCGGCAGCGCTGGCGACCCGAGCGGATCAGATCCTGCTCCGCCGCACCGAAGGCGTGCGGGACTACACGCTGCAGGTGATCCATGTCGCGCCCGGCGAGGTCCATCCGCCGCACATGCATCACAACGTGATCTCGACTCAGGTGATCCTGCAAGGCGCGCTGCATGCCCGCGAATACGCGCGCGAGCGGCGGCTCGGTCCGGCGCAGCTGGCGATGCGGCTGCTGACGGATGGCGTCTACCGGGCCGGCGCGACGATCCAGGCGAGCGAGTTCAGCCGCAATGCGCACTGGTTCGCGGCGGGCGATGCGCCGGTGCTGATGCTGAATTTCAACATCCGCGGCTTCGAGCGCGAGACGTTCGATCCGCCCACGACGCTCGGGCGCCGGCTCATCGATCCGACCGGCGAGGCGCTCGCCGACGGCTCGATCGTGACCGGAGAGATGAACGTCGACGCCGCCTATGCGCGGTTCGGCGACGCGACGCTCGCGGCGTTCAAGCCGGCGACACCGCCGCGCGACGGCGCCGCGCCGCTGCTGCATCTCCCGCTCTAATCCGGCGCGTTGCCGAGGGCTGCCTTGAACGCGCGGCGCGTCTGCGCACTGTGGATATACGGGTAGTCCTGCGGCGAGGCGGCGCCAGCGACGATCTTCAGCGCGACGAAGATCGGGCCCGGCGCCGTGAGCAGCATCGGGATCGCGGCTTCGAAGGCGGCGAGCGCATCGAAAGCGTGGACATTCGCGATGCCCGCCGCGCGCGCGAGGCCGGTGAAGCTCAGCCTGTCGCGCGCGGGGATCGGATGGCCGCCATTGGCCTCGTAGGTGCCGTTCTCGCAGACCATGTGCACGAGGTTGCGCGGGGCGGCCTCGGCGATCGTGACCAGGCTGCCGAGATTCATCAGCAGGCTGCCGTCGCCGTCGAGCACGAGCACGCGCTTGTCCGGCCGGCCGAGCGCGAGGCCGAGCGCATGCGACGATGCGATCCCCATCGCGCCGATCGATACGTAGTTGAGCGCGCGCGGCTTGATCGCCATCCAGTCGAAGGCCGCCTGGTAGGTCGCGACGACGATCTCGTCGGTCACGTGCCGCGCCAGGAGCTTCAGGCATTCATCGCGCTTCATCATGGCGCGACCGGCGGCTGGCCGACCATCAGGCAGACCGGCGTCGAATCGCGGTACGCGGTCTCGATCGCCGGCGCGATGAGGGCGTGATCGGCCTCGTGCTCGAGGAGGTGATGGGCGATGCCCATCACATCGAGCATCGGTTCGACGATGTTGACCGCGAATTTCTTGGACTCCCGCGGCTTCACGCCCGGCTCCTTGCCCTGCAGCCCGACCACCATGACGATCGGTTGCTGGTACTCGACCGCGAGCACGCGGATCGCATTGATCGAATCGAGGAAGCCGGTCTGCTGGATCAGCACGATCGCGCGACGATCGCAGGTGGCGAGGCCCATCGCGATCGCGATCGCCTCGTCCTCCTTGCAGACGCGCACCAGTCGCAGGCTTGGATCCGCGGCGATCGGGAACATCACGCCCGCGCTCGTCGTGATGTCCGGCAGCGCCACGACGAACTCGATCTTCGCCTGCTTGAAGGCGGCGATCATGTCGCCGCCGCGCAAGCGCGGCGTGGCAACGGTCATTTCGGCGTCTTCACCCAGGTCTCGGAGAAGGCGAGGAACGCCGTGCTCATCTTGCGACCGAGGAAGTCACGCGGCCAGACGCTGCCCGCGAGCGGCTTGCCGTTGACGATGATCGATGCGGTCTTCGCCTCCTGGAAGACGCTGTACATCTGATGCGCCTGCGTCGGCCCCATGCTGGCGGGCACATCCGCCGCGATCGGCGCCTGCAACCCTTCCCACACGAGGCTGACATCGACACCGGGCGCGCGCATCGTCTCGCTGTAGAAGCGGCGCGCGTCGCCATGCGTCGCGGCGCCGATCATCGGCAGATAGGTCATGGACGCGACGCCGGCCTGGTTGCGGAACGACGCGAATTTGGCAACGAAATCGCTGACGAGGTAGCGCATGAGCGGTGGATTATCGGTGATGCAGAGATTGTCCTGCGTGGGATAGCCCTGCGCCACGCCGGGCGCGCCGAGCACGACCATGCCGAGGCCGCGGCCATGCTCGGACGTCACCACGCGGAAGAACACGGCGAGCGACAGCCATGGGCCATCCGCGGAGTCCTTCAGATAGATGCCGGGGTTCTCGCCGGACCATTCGACGGTGCCGGGATTCACTGGACTGGTCATGAGGTTTCCTCTTTCGGATCTGCGTCGGGGTTGCTGGGTTCGGACGAACGCGGCTCAGCGCTCGCGTAGCAGAATGGCGCGCTCCGGTCGCCAGGCGACGGTCGCCTGGGCGCCATCGGGCGGGACGGGATCCTGGGGGCGCGTCTCGATGACGAGACTCGTGGTGGCGTCGACGCGCAGCGTCACGTGCAGCAGATTGCCCACGAAGCTGCGGCTCTCGACGGTTCCGTCGAGGCGGTTCGTCGCCGTCGCCTCGGCGGCGGGCGCGAGGAAGGCGATGTTTTCCGGCCGCACCGCGATCGTCGCCGCCTGTCCCGACTGGAGACGTTCGGGATTGACCGCTTCGAACCGGCCGAGCGGCGTGACCAGCAGGGCCGAGGATCCGGCGGCGGCGATGGCGCCGGAGATGAAATTGATCTTGCCGACGAAATCCGCGACGAAGCGCGTGCGCGGCGTATCGTAGATCGCGGCGGGACCATCGAGCTGCTCGACCCGACCCGCATTCATCACCGCGATGCGGTCGGACATCGTCATCGCTTCGCTCTGATCATGCGTCACGTAGACCGTGGTGATGCGCAGCGCCTGCTGGATGCGGCGCAGCTCCTGCTGCATCGTCTCGCGCAGCTTGAGATCGAGCGCGCCGAGCGGCTCGTCCATCAGCAGCACGCGCGGCGGATGCGCGACCGCGCGCGCCAGGGCGATGCGCTGCTGCTGGCCGCCGCTGATCTCCGAGGGGTAGCGATCGCCGATTTCCGGCAAGCGGATCAGCGCCAGCAATTCGCGCACGCGCGCCG
>JANNTF010000523.1:0-2309 GCA_031403455.1 Alphaproteobacteria bacterium
CAGTTCATGTCGCGCGTCGTACCCGATGCATAGGGCATCAAGCCATCGACGACGAGATAGACGATCAGCGCGAGTACGACGAACCAGGCGCGGTGCAGCCCGAGCCGGAAGCAAATCGCCGCCACCGCAACCCCATAGATCTCCTGCGGCGAGACGCTATGACCGGGGATCAGTGTGCGCAGGGCCGAGAGCATGAGCAGGAAGCTCAACGTCGCCGGGAGCACCGGCCGAACCGAACCGATCGCTGCCATGAGGCGCATCGTGACCAGCCACAGGATTGCGAGTTCCAACACCACCGATCCGTAGGGACGCCAGGAGCCGGTCAACGGCGCGAGCGCGCGCGCGACCTGCTGCCAATCGAACGCCGCCACGAAGGGAACGAGGCGGCATGCGGCCCATAGCGCGAGCAGGAGCAACGCGGCGCCGATGCCCGTGCCGTCACTGCGATGCGTCCACAACACCGCACGCGTCGCCACGAATGCGGCGACGAATCCCAACAGCGTGCCCAGAGTGTTGAGGATGACGTCGAGCACGCTCGAGTGGCGGCCGATGTCGTAGGCTTGGGCGATCTCGATCCCCAGTGACAACCCACCGCCGAGCAGCACGGCCGCGACGCCGCGCCACGGCATTCGGCGCAGCCCCGTGAGTCCGAAGAAGCCGCAGATCCCGATCGGCAGATAGAGCAGGAGGTTGGCGACCATGTCGCCGATCGACGCCAGCCGCGGCAATGCCAGCATCCGTCGCGGCATCGACGTGAAATTGAACGGATAGAGGCAGCCATAGACGAGCAGCAGGGCGAACACGATCAGGGCTTGGCGCGCCGCGCGATCGCCGGCCAGCGGCACGAGCGGCGGCCGCAGCGGGGGATCCTGAAGGAAGGCGCGAAGCTTCGAGGTGGTTTGCCTTGACACGAGATTGGCACGCCGAGCGAGACGAGCCACCGGCCCGCGGGTAAGCTATCGTGCGATCGCGAGCCGAGGGGGACAAATTCGACATGAACGATCTCGTATTGAAGGGCGGCCGCGTCATCGACGCGGCGCAGGCATTGGACCGCGTCACCGATGTCGCGTTCGCCGGCGGCAAGATCGCGGCGATCGGCGACGGGCTGCAGGGCAAGGATGTCCGTGACGTCCGCGGCAAGATCGTCACGCCAGGCCTCATCGATCTGCACACCCATGTCTATTGGGGCGGTACGTCGCTGGGCGTCGCGGCAGAGCCGCTGGCGCGCGCCGGCGCGGTCACGACCTTCGTCGATGCCGGCAGTTCGGGCGCCGGCAATTTCCACGGCTTTCGCGCCCATGTGATCGAGCCGTCGCCGGTGCGCATCCTGCCCTACCTCAACCTCTCCTACCCGGGCATCTACGCCTTCTCGAAGACCGTGATGGTCGGCGAGAGCGCCGATCTGCGCCTGCTCGACATGCGCGAATGCGCGCGCGTCGCGCATGAGAATCGCGACCTCATCCTCGGCATCAAGGTGCGCGTCGGCCGCGGCACCAGCGACCTCACGGGCCTGATGCCGCTCCAGATGGCGATGGAAGTCGCCGAAGAAGTCGGCATGCCGGTCATGGCGCATCTCGACGCGGCGCCACCGTCGCGCACGGACGTCTTGAAATTGCTGCGGCCCGGCGATGTGCTCACGCATTGCTTCCGGCCGTTTCCCAACGCGCCGGCGACGGCCGACGGGCGCGTGCATGAGGAGGTGCTGGAAGCGCGGGCGCGCGGCGTGATCTTCGACATCGGCCATGGCGGCGGCTCGTTCGGGTTCAAGACCACGCGCGCGATGCTCGCCAACGGTTTCCTGCCCGACGTGATCTCCTCGGATCTGCACACGCTGTCGATCGACGGTCCCGCCTTCGATCTGGTCACGACGATGTCGAAATTCCTGCTCTTCGGCGTCGACCTGGCGACGATCGTCAAGCTCGCGACGCTCAATGCGGCGAAGGCGATGCGCAGACCGGAGCTCGGCACGCTCAAGCCCGGCCATGTCGGGGAAGCGTCGATCCTCGAGCTGCGTGACGGCAGCTTCGAATATCTCGACGTGATCGGCGAGAAGATCGTCGGCACGCAGCGCATCCTTGCGTCCGGGGTCGTGCTGGCCGGCAAGTGGTGGCATCCGATGTCCGCTTCGTGATCGCGTCGCGCACGGCATGAGCCGTGATCCCGAGACGCGCGGCATGGCCTGGGGCCTGCTGGGTGTCGCAATCTTCGGCCTGACGCTGCCGTTCACGCGGCTGGCCATCGTCGATCTGCATCCGCTCTTCGTCGCGCGGGGCCGCGCGGTGGTCGCGGCCATCCCGGCCGCGATCGTG
>JANNTF010000524.1:0-5249 GCA_031403455.1 Alphaproteobacteria bacterium
GGAAGACGATGGCTAGCGGCAGCGCGAAGCAGGCCAGGAGCCACGCGCTGAGCGGAGTCACGAGGGCGACGCCGCTGCGCAGGCTCGGGTCCCCGGCACGCGCGAAGCCGGGGGCAGGCGGGCGGCTAGCGGTCACCCTAACCGGCGATCTCGCGGTTGAAGCGTTGCGTCCAGGGGTTCTGGTTCTTGATCACGGCATCCCAGTCGAAATCGACGAGCTTGCGAACCTCGTCGCCCAGCACGAGCTTCGGCTTCAGATCCGCCGGCACGTCGATGTTGGTGATCGTCGGGCTGTAATAGATCTCGCGCGCGTAGGCGAGCTGGCAGGCCGGCGAGAGGTGGAGGTCGATCCATTCCTCCGCGAGCTTCTGATTGCGCGCGCCCACGGTGATGCACGCGTAATTCGCGGCGATCGCCTGGCCTTCGCTGGGCGACGCGATCTCGATGTTGGGATTGCGGGTCTCCGCATATTTGCGCGTGAACGAGCCGAACTCGATCGACAGATCGACCACGCCCTGGTCGAACATCGTGTAGAGCTGATCCTGGCTGCCCTGGATGGCGGCGAAGGGTTTGAGCTCGGCGATCTTCTTGAAGGCCGGATCCATGTTGCCTTCGTTGCCGCCCCAGACGCGCGCGCTCATCAGAAGCCCGGCCGTGCCCTGGGCGCCGGGATAGACCGGCCAGGCGATGCGGTTCTTCCACTCCGGATTCCAGATATCCTTCCACGACGTCACCGGTTTCGACGCCTTGCGCTTGTCGTAGACGATCGTGCAGGGGTTGAACGCGACGCCGTACCCGCCGATCCGGGCGACGTCATGGAGATTGGCGAAGTTCGGCACGGCGCTGGTCGGCGCCTGGGTCACGCCGTCCTTCACGGCTTGACGGCTCTCGAAGATGTTGAGGTAGACGATGTCGAAGCTCGGCCGCCCGCGCTCGGCATAGGCGCGTGGTCGCCGGTCCGTGGTGCCGCCGAGCACGTAGTTGATCTTGACGCCGTATTTCTCCTCCAGCGGCTTGGCGCAGAACTCACGCGTGATGCGTTCCTGCAGCCCGCCCCAGATGCCGACGGTCAATTCGTCGCCGCGCTTGATCTGTGCCCGTGCCGAGGTCGTCAACAAGGCGGGCGCGGCGAGGGCCGCGCTCCCCAACGTCAAGCGACCGAGACGACGGCGCGAAATGGGGATGATCGATTCGGTCATGGAGTTCCTCCTGAGTGCGGTGTCGGGTCGACGAGAAAGCCGAGAGCGTCGGCGCCGCCGTCGAGCCGGATGTCTTCGCCCGGTATGGGCGGCGCTTCGCTGCTGGGTCGCAGGATGCGGATAGCGGCGCCGCCGACATCGACATGAATGTCCCACGCATCGCCAAGATAGCTCACATCGGTGACCTGGCCCCGTGCATCCAGCCCGGCGTTCATGGCGCCCGCGCGCGACCAGCGCAGCCGGGCGGCGCGCAGCACGATATGCGTGGCTTGGGTCGGCGCGTCGGGTGGCAGCGCCGCGCTCAACGCACCGGCCCGAAACAAACCGCGCTCCACGCGACCGGCGAGGACGGTGCGGGCGCCGAGAAACCGCGCGCTGAACAAGCGCCGCGGCGATTCCGAGAGTTCGCCGGGCGTCGCATCCTCGATCACGCGGCCTTTCTCCATCACGACAACACGGTCGCTGAGGCTGAGGGCTTCCTCCTGGTCATGGGTCACGAACAGCGTCGTGATGGCGTGCCGGCGTTGCAGCGCGCGGATCTCGCGCCGCATCTCGCCGCGCAGGCTGGCGTCGAGATTGCTGAGCGGCTCGTCGAGCAGCAGCAAGGCCGGCCGGATCACGAGCGCGCGCGCGAGCGCGACGCGCTGCTGCTGACCGCCCGAGAGCTGTGCGGGATAGCGCGTCTCGAGACCCCCGAGCCCGACCGCCGCAACCGCCTCGGCGACGCGCGCATCGCGCTCCGCCACCGCGACGCTGCGCATCCGCAGTCCGAACTCGACATTACCGGCCACGGAAAGATGCGGAAACAGCGCGTAGTTCTGGAACACCATGCCGATATGCCTGACGAGCGGCGGATCGCGTTCGATCGCGCGACCATCGAGCCGGATCGTTCCCGAATCCGGCGTGATGAACCCGGCGACCATGCGCAGCGTGGTCGTCTTGCCGCAGCCCGACGGGCCGAGCAGGCTCACGAAGCTGCCGCGCGCGATGGCGAGCGTCACATCCGCAATCGCGATGGTCTCGCCATAGCGTTTGCCGAGGCCGGCGAGTTCGAGATGCGCCATGGTGTCGCGTCTCAATCCGTGTGCGGGAGTTCGGCGCGCGCGGCGATGATCTCGATCTCGACGCGAAATTCGCGCCGTGAGAAACCTTGCACCAGAAGCAGGGTCGAGGCGGTCGGCGCGATCGTGCCCAGCCAGCGATCGCGGGCCGCCATGTAGGCGGGCAGATCGTCGCGGTCGATCAGGAACGCGCTGATGCGCGCGATATCGCGCTTGTCCATCCGGGCCGAGGCGAGGATCGCGTCGAGATTCGCGAAGATCAGCGCGGCTTGAGTCTCGACGCCCTCGGGCACACCGCCGTCGGGAGCGACGGCGAGCTGACCCGAGACGAACAGGAACCGGGCCGGCGCCGCGACCTCGACCGCATGAGCGTAACGCGCCAACGGTGGATGAATGCCCGCCGGCGTGTGACGATTCATGCTCTTCGGTCCCTCTCGCGCTGATGCGTCGGAGCATCGGATGCTGTCAGCCCCTCACCTCGCGTGCAATAGTGCCGCACATCATGAGCGCGCAATCGGCCCCGAAAAAATCGACTGGCATGGCTTGGCGCCATTGGCAGGATCTCGCGACGACGGAGTTCGCGGCGCTCGATCCCGACCGCGCGCTCGCCGTGCTGCCGGTCGCGGCGATCGAGCAGCATGGACCGCATCTGCCGGTCTGCGTCGATGCGGAGATCAACCGCGGCGTGCTCGCGCGCGCGCTCACGCATCTCGAGGCGGATGTGCCGGCCCTGGTGCTGCCGATGACGTCCGCCGGCAAGTCAAACGAGCATATCGCGTTCCCGGGGACGCTCACCCTGTCCGCGGAGACACTGATCCGGCTGTGGACCGAGCTCGGCGAGTCGGTGGCGCGAGCGGGCGTGCGCAAGCTCGTGTTGTTCAACAGCCATGGCGGTCAGCCGCAGATCATGGACATCGTGGCGCGCGATCTGCGCGTGCGCCTGCAGATGATGGTGGTGTCGACCAGCTGGTATGCCCTCGGCATGCCGCCCGGGCTCTATGACGAGGACGAGAACCGCTTCGGCATTCACGGGGGCGGGATCGAGACTTCGATGATGCTGCATCTGCGGCCTGATCTGGTCGACATGACGAAGGCGCGGAATTTTCGCTCGGCCCACGCCGATCTGGCCGCGGAATTCGAGCATCTCTCCTATACCGGCGGCACCGCCATCGCCTGGCAGACTCAGGATCTCAATGCCAGCGGCGCTTGCGGCGACGCGACCAATGCCGATGCGGCGCGCGGCGAGCAATTGGTGGACTTCGCCGCGCGCCGTTTCGCCGAGCTGCTGGCCGAAGTGTCGCGCTTCCCGCTGGAGCGCCTTCGGCAGCGCTGAGTCGGGACGAGGGTGGGAGCTCGTGAACAATGGTCCGGCGAAGCTGGCTCGATGTCTTCGCCACGATGTATTGGCCGTGACCGCGCGTGATCTGCGGGAGGTTGCGCCTGGAAATCGTGGTCAATCCAGCGGTCCACGCCTCGCCACGGTTTCACGCGAAGCAACACGCGCTGCTGTCATCGCCGCGTCATGCGCGCGCAAGGCCGGCGAGAGCCTGGCGCAGCACGTCGTTCGAGCGGCTGGTGACCATGATCTTCCACTCGAAGATCGACGGGTAGAACGCCTCGCGGACCCTGGCCTTGATCTCCTTGCCCATCGCCGAAGCGGGATCGCCATGGGCGTAGAGCCAATTATCGGCGCGCAGCGAGCCGAGCACGTCGCGCACCGGCAGCGTGCCGTATTCGATGCCGCCCGCCGTCACGCGCACGCCCGGCAGCGCATCGACCATCGATTGCGACAGCGTGCCGGCGATGCTCCCGGGGATGTGGATGGAGGGATCTTTTCTCGCCTCGGCGATCTGCTCGAGGCTCGGCGTCACATGGTCGAACCAGTGGCGCGCCATGCCCTCGCTGGAGCGACCACCGTAGTAGAGATCGCCAAATCCAAGCGGACCGAGGCCGGTGTGGTAGTCCACGAGGCAGAGATCGCTGGCGCCGCGCAGCCATTTCGCCGTGATCGCTTCGAGCGTGCGCCGTGACCAGCTCGGCTGTGCGCCGCCATAGAACGTGCCCTTGGGGTTGACGTACTGACCACGATGCACGGCCTTCGGCACGAAATCGGTGTTGGGCATCTTGTAGAAGGCGGCGATGGCGGCGTCGGCGCGCGCCAGGATTTCCGGCCCCCATTCCTTCGGATTGACGTGATCCTGGAGCGCTTCGTAGTCGACGTTGCGCGGCAGCGGTGCGGTGAAGTCGACGAAGTTGCGGTTGAGATCGACATTCTCCTCGGTCACCCGCCTGCCATGCGCGAAGCCATGGGGGTTGATGGCGTGGATGAGAAGCGCCGCCACATCCGGCGTGGCGTCGCGGTGATAGTGACGATTGGCGAGCCAGGAGATCTGGCAGCCGGAGCCGCAATACCCCTCGATGCCATGCGTCGACGACACCAGCACGAGCAGCTTCTTCGCATCGCGCGGACCGAGCCAGGCGACGTCGGTCGCCAGCGCGCCGCCGTCCGGTCCCTTGAGCGGATGCGGATGGCTGTCGACGATCTGCGCGCCGGCCGCCTCGGCCGCCTGGAGAAATTTCTCGCGCGCTTCTGCATAGGCGTTCGAGAAGAAGGACGCGATTGGTGGCATGGCGGCTCTCCGTCAGGTCGGTTGGACGAGGTGGCAAGCGACGCGATGACCATCGCCGACATCGATCAGCGGCGGGTCGATCGCGCGGCAACGCGCTTCGGCATGCGGGCAGCGCGGGTGGAAGCGGCAGCCCGTCGGCGGATTGAGCGGACTCGGGACATCGCCGGTCAACGCGATGCGCCGCCGCGGATTCTCCGGGTCGGGGATCGGGATCGCGGAAAGCAGCGCCTGCGTATAGGGATGCCGAGGCCGCTCGTAGAGGCTGGTCTTGTCGGTCAGCTCGACGATCTTGCCGAGATACATCACCGCCACGCGATCGGCGATGTGGCGCACGACCGCGAGGTTGTGGCTGATGAACA
>JANNTF010000525.1:0-3942 GCA_031403455.1 Alphaproteobacteria bacterium
TTCGGCGCCGGACCGCGAACGGTGCGGGCTATTACGCCCGGGTTCGGTCAACGTGCCGCGGTACAGCCGAGTCTCGTCGGCGCTCAGGCTGTCCACGTAGGCGTGGCCGTCCTCGATGAGCCGCTCGGCCAGCGCGTACATCCGGGCGAAGTAGTCCGACGCGTAGTACATCCGTTGGCCCCAGTCGAAGCCCAGCCAGCGGACGTCCTCCTGGATGGCGTCCACGTACTCGACGTCCTCCTTCGCGGGGTTGGTGTCGTCGAATCTGAGGTTGCACAGCCCGCGGAATTCCTCGGCGACACCGAAGTTCAGGCAGATCGACTTGGCGTGGCCAATGTGGAGGTAGCCGTTGGGCTCCGGAGGGAAACGAGTGTGGACCCGGCCGCCGTTCTTGCCATTCTTGAGGTCTTCAATGATGATGTCGCGGATGAAGTTGGACGACCGCGGCGGGGCAGCGCCCTCGTTGGCGCTTTCGGTAGACATAAGACTTCAGTATAAGGGGCGGGCTCGCATCGGGATCTGCAATCTAAGCTTGGCCGGTTGGCGGCATTGAATCGAGACGACCTCAGTGAATTCCTGTTTGGAAAAGTCTGCCGGCCGCCCGCCCCGAGCACGGTTGTCGATTTCGGAATTGTTTGGCATGAATTCGTCAGCATTGTTTGTTTGGCATACGTCCGGGGCGACGCGGTTCGACCGGTGCTGGCGCGGGGCGCGCACCAACCTTTCCTACACTGACTTTCCGCGAGTTACGCCTCCAGATCTTTCGCACACCCTTTCGACCGACAGCAAAACCGAGCCGCCAGCGATGTCTAGTGGCGGTCTACTGTCGTCATGTCGCAGAGGTTCGATTAACCTAGGACGGCGCGCCCGAGGTAAGCTAAAAACTTGGAGCAGGCTAACTTCGTTACCATCACCGAATATTTCCGAGCGATGACACCAACGGAAGAGGGCCTGCCGTCTCTGGGACCAAACAAGCGCAGCCTTGGGGCTTTACCGTCCGAAACGGAAGCAGCCGACGGCACCTTCGGTCCAGGAACTGGGGGCATGTCGGTTTCGCCCGATTCTCCGTGGCAAATACCACATCACCGGAGACCTCGGTGGATGGGCAGGGGCGCAACTGGCCCTACGGGGGATGGGGTTATTTGGCATCGGGAACGAAGCGCTTCATGCCGCCGCACTCGTGGCGCGTCCGGACCCGAGCAACCCGGCGATGCATGCATTCGTTGAGCCTTTGACGACTATGACGTACGAGGAATATACGACTGTTCTTGTGCGTACTCAAACAGGATGGAGGCGGCTTTGGCCCTAGGACCTCGGCTGAGAGCTTATCTGGCGCTTGAACGTGCCATGGTTGACCTCGACGACGCCGGGGACCCGGTTGGCGACGAATTGCGGGATCGCATGGATCCGATATGGCTCAAGCTTTCCGAGGAGGATCGAGCTGCACTTGATCGCCGTATCGGTGATCCTTCACTGTTCGCCGGCCTTCTCGTGTCGCGGGGGTTAGTGCCCCCTGATGACCCTGGCGCTACAACTCATCGCAGAGATCTGAGTCTCCGCCGTGGCGTCCGTGCGCACTTTCGGAGGGCCGCTTGATTCGTACGGTTCCTACGGGAGATATCGGTTTCGACGTGATCCTCGGTGGGGGCTGGAGGCTTATAGAGCGGTTACCGGGACGTGAATCAGCAACAGTGGTGCTTCGGGGAGGGCCTGGCACGGGTAAGACCTTACTCTCCGTAGACGTGGCCCTCGCACTCGCGGGCGCGCTAGACGGCGATGTCGTTGTCGCCTGTGTCGAATTGTTGCCAACTGAATATTTCGCCCAAATCGAGGCCGGTCGAGCGGAACTTGTATCTCAGTGGAGGGACGGGCCTCGACTGCCGGAGTCGGCGGTCATCATCCTGCCACAAACGGCCCCCTCGTCC
Source organism: Alphaproteobacteria bacterium (assembly GCA_031403455.1). Classification (GTDB taxonomy): domain Bacteria; phylum Pseudomonadota; class Alphaproteobacteria; order CACIAM-22H2; family CACIAM-22H2; genus CAIOSQ01. The sequence continues at coordinate 1,926 of JANNTF010000525.1, forward strand.
TTGAAGTCTCCACGCATCTTTTGTTGTCTTCTGCCTGAACTGAATGACGATGTTCCAGACCTTGTTGCCGCACTGGAATTGCTGCAAACCGATGTCAGAAGACTCAACGGAAAGCCGGCAGTCTTTATCGTGGACTCTCTTATTGCCGGTTACGGTCTTGGACCGTCTTCGCCGCGCCAAAATGTCGATGCAGTCATGAAATTTGCCGCGCAAGGAGGGCTTGGACTCGTCTTATGTGAGGAGACGACCGACGACACTCCTTCTGTGTGGGATTTTGCGGCGGACACGCTTTTGTCCCTCGAACACCATCGAGGCGGGGGACGCCAGATTCTAGTGCGAAAGCATCGTTATGGCGCATCCGCGACCGGGGCACATCAGTTTGAGATCCGTGGATGGAGACAACCGCGGGTGTGCCCTCGTCCGGACGTTTGGCTTGGTAGACATCGTAACCACTCATCGCTGCGCTCTTACGGCTGGAGGTTTCTGAGCGGCCACGGATATCCACCCTTGCGCTGGATCGACGATCTGGCTCCATCGCCAGAGCCTCGTGATTACTGTTGTTCGTTCGCGATTGTTTCTGGTCCCAATCTTGAGCTTGCGCGCAAGCTTGCGTTCGGTCTGATGCCTGTGGGGACCGAGTCTCATCGGGATGTTGTGATCGATTTGGACCCCGTAGGGTCCGATTCCGATGGTTGGTCGTCGAAGAATGTAGCAGTCCTTAGTCTTCCGATCGCCGCAGGAGTGAACGCCGCGATCTGTGAACTCGTCGAGTACCTTGGCGGCGCATTGTTCCGCGAAAACGACTCTGAGCGGCCCCGGCGCATTGTCATAGGGGACGTTGGGACGATTGCGGCCTTCGCCGATCAAGATCTGTGGGCCGAGGGCATCAGCGCTATCGCAACGCTGGTAGCTGAAAGCGGATGGGGAATTCCGGTTATCGTCTATGACAGCAACTCGCTGACCGCGACTGGTGCAGGGGGGCTTGCCACACTCCGTTGGCGTGCTGAGTTGGTAGTCGAGGCCAACTACTCCGAGAGTGGAGCGGCGTGGTATGTAACGTCCCGGCCCGATGGAAACCTTTGACATGCTTCGCTGGCCCAAGGGGGGCCTTGCCGGTCCGTGGCCGAAGGACATTGCGCACTTAGCCAGACTTCCGGGTTCTCGCGGCAGGCACTTCTCAACGACGTCGAAAGGGCAGCAGCGTGGTCGCAAACCTGTTAGGGAGTGACAAGTTTCCCACGCGCCGACCGAACTTGACAACGTAAACCGGTACGGAACTTCTTCGGGCCCGTAAAGCAAGACCTGTGATTTTCCCGTACCGGGGCCGTTGCTGAAACACCGTTCTTGCAACGTACGGCCAAGCGGATTTGCTGGGGTTGAGCGTTGCGAAATTGGATACTGCGTTACGCTCGGGAATGGCTGCGGGTTTGCGCAATGGCCGCCTCGGCCATCTCTCGGATTTACCTCGCCTCTCCCACATGGCTAACTAACAGGAAAAGAGTTCCACGTAGGGGATGGGATCCCGCCCATAAAGGGCGGGATTCTCCCGCTCAACTCAGCAGCGCTATTTTCCCAGGACCTCGATCAGCTTCACGACATCGATCCTGGGGCGGTCGACGAAGGTGGCAAGCCGGTCCATGTAAGCGGTCATATCCATGTTGGGATGAACCTTGTTCCAAATCGCCCTGGCCGGAAGGCCCTGGCCCACGGCGGCCCAACTCGGGAACCCGTCAACGGTCATGGCGTTGTAGGGCAGGTTCGCTCCGCCGGGCATGGCCAGCGTGGCAGCGCGCCAGGATGTGCCGTGTTCCTTGGCCGCAGCTTCGGCGAGGGGCTTCCAACCCGTGGACTCGCTGCGCACCCAATCATTCGTCATACCCGGCTTGATCTTGTAGTAATTTACGCGCGCGTAGCTACCCTTCTCCGGCATGGCGCCGACCCTCTCCCGCCACTGCCACATGTCCACTCCAACCATGTCGACACGCTGGTTGCGCTTGGCGAGCATCGCTTCCCGGCT
>JANNTF010000526.1:0-3331 GCA_031403455.1 Alphaproteobacteria bacterium
GCCCACCCGCGGCGAGACGGCCGGCGACGGCGAGCTGCGTCGTTGCGTGCGGATCGAGGTCATCGAACGCGACCGCATATCCGTCGACGGCGGCATTGTCATGGGGCGGAACGTCGCGTGGAGCGACGATATCGGTGGCCAGGATGCGCCGCACACATCGAGCCAGTGGAAGGCGCTCCACGCCGACGACGCAGACGATCCGCTCGGCGAGGATCCGCAGCGCCTCGTCGGCGCGCACGAGGTCGCCGCCGAAGGCGAAGCAATCATCCGAGAGCTGTGCCATTTCGACGACCCAGCGTCAGGCGACGCGCGATGTGGAGAGCTGGCATTGCGCGATCACGAAGTCGGCAATCCCCTTGGTGTCGTCGAGACCGAGGATGGGCACGCGCAATCCTGGTATGAAGGCATCGCTGGCGACCGCGACGACGTGCGGGTCCTCGGGCGCGAGCAGCGTCTTGCCGAGAGCGGCGCGATAGATCTCGAGCTTGGCGTGACCATGGTGCTTGAAGCCCTCGATGATCAGGAGGTCGACGGGAGTCATGCGGCTCACGAGCTCATCGACGCTCGGCTCGGGTGCGCCACGAAGTTCATGCATGAGCGCGAACCGGTTCGCCGATGACACCAGCACCTCGGCCGCGCCCGCCTGGCGATGTTCGTAGGAATCCTTGCCGGGCTGATCGATATCGAAGGCGTGGTGGGCGTGTTTCAGTGTCGAAACGCGCAGTCCTCGCGCAATCAAGATCGGGATGAGGTTGCGGATCAGTGTCGTCTTGCCGCTGCCGCTCCAACCGGCGAGCCCCAGGATCTTCATGTCGATGTGATGCGGCTCGCCGGATGGGTCGTCGCCGACACCTTGCCGTCGCTTGCCGGCGCGGGACGAGTCCCGTGCGTCACCGGCTTGTCGTCGATATGCTTCAGACCTTCGGCGAGATAGTCGTAACCCGTGATCAGCGTCAATGCCGCGGCGATCCACAGCAACACCTCGCCGATCAAGATGATCGGCAGATATGCGGTCGGCTGCGCGTCGGCGACGATCAGGAAGCCGAGCGCGGTCATCTGCAGACCGGTCTTCCACTTCGCCAAGCGGCTGACGGGCAAAATGGCGCGCAGTTCGGCGAGAAACTCGCGCAGGCCCGAGACCAGGACTTCACGGCAGAGGATGACCAGCGCCGCGAGAACATCGAGTCCAGCGATACGCTTGAACGCAACCAGGAGCAGGATCGTCGAGGCGACCAGCAACTTGTCGGCGATCGGGTCGAAGATCCGACCAAGCTTCGATTGCTGCTTCCACGCACGCGCGAAATAGCCATCAAGATAGTCGGTGACGGCTGCCGCGGTGTAGACGAAGCACGCCACATAGCGCCACACGTCGCCGGTGCAATAAAACAGGAACACGAGCAAGGGGATCGCGGCGATACGGGCGAAGGTCAGGGCCATGGGCAGCGTGCCGAACATTGCGACCGAGTCTAGTTCCCGAATGCGTGTGGTGAGAAGACGATCATGTTAGCCGGGCCCGTGAAAGTGGTCATAGATCTTTCGCGCCGTCGCCTTGTCCACGCCGGCGACGGATTCGAGATCGCTGAGACCGGCGCGCGCTGCGGCGCGCGCCGAGCCGAAATGCAGCAGCAGCGCCTTCTTCCGTTTCGGCCCGATACCAGGAACCTCGTCGAGCGCAGAGCCCTGAATGAGCGCCGAACGGCGCGCGCGGTGGGTCCCGATCGCAAACCGATGCGCTTCATCGCGTAGTCTCTGCAGGAAGAAGAGCACGGGATCGTCGGGCGGCAGCTGGAAGGGAGTTTGCCCCGGTCGGAAGAATCGTTCGCGGCCAGCATCCCGATCCGGACCCTTGGCGATGCCGACCACGTTCAAGTCATCGATTCCGAGTTCGGTCAGCGCAGTCAGGGCTGCGTTCAACTGACCCTCGCCGCCATCGATCAGTATCAGGTCGGGCCACGCCGATCCTTCACGCATCGGATCCTCCTTGAGCGCCCGTGCGAAACGGCGGCTGATGACTTCGCGCATCATGCCGAAATCGTCCCCGGGTTCGATGCCGTCCGGCCTGTCCGCCGATTTGATGCCGCGGATGTTGAACTTCCGATACGCCCCGCGGAGCAATCCCTCGGGGCCGGCAACGATCATCGCGCCGACGGCTTCGCGACCCATGATGTGGCTGTTGTCATAGACTTCGATGCGCAGCGGCCGCGCAGCCAGTGCGAAGACCCGCGCCACACCATCCAGCAATTCGGCCTGCCTGGCGTCGTCGACCCGCCGGCGCGCCAGCGCATCCTTGGCATTGGCCAGCGCATGCTCCACGGCCTTGCGCTTCTCGCCGCGCTCGGGCGCCTGGACACTCACGCGATGGCCCGCTTTCGTGCTCAGGGCTTCGGCCAGCAACGCGCGTTCGGGCACATCTTCGGATAGTAGAACGAGCTCTGGCGGTGGCTTGTCGTCATAGAACTGGCCGACGAACGCACCAAGCACTTCGGCGGCGCTCATGGCACGATCGTGCCGTGGAAAATACGGTCGGTTGCCGCAGTTCATGCCGCTGCGAAAGAAGAACACCTGAAGTCCCGAGGCGCCGCCGGCTTGGTGGATGGCGATCACATCGGCGTCACCGATCGCCTCGATATTGATGTCCTGACGACTCTGGATCTGGGTCAAGGCACGAATTCGATCGCGATAGAGCGCCGCAGACTCGAAATCCAGATCCGCCGACGCCGCCTGCATCCGCGCCACCAGTGCATCCTGCGCTTCTCGTGATCGACCGGCGAGGAAGGCGCGCGCGTCCTCGACCGCACGTGCGTAATCCGCATCGTTGATGCGGCCCACGCAGGGAGCGGAACAGCGCTTGATCTGGAACAGCAGGCACGGTCGCGTGCGATTGGCGAACACGGCATCGGAGCATGAACGCAGCAGGAACGCGCGCTGCATGGCCGTCAGCGTTTGATTTACCGCTCCGCCAGATGCGAAGGGGCCGAAGTAATCGCCCTTGCGCTGCCGCGCGCCGCGATGCTTCGCGATCTGCGGATGGGGATGGTCGTCGAGGATCGCGATATAGGGAAAGGATTTGTCGTCGCGGAGCAGCACGTTGAAACGCGGCATCAGGCGCTTGATGAGGTTGCTCTCGAGGAGCAGGGCCTCGACCTCGGTGTGCGTCACCACGATCTCGACTTTGCGGGTCTCCGCAACCATGCGCTGTAGCCGCGCGGGTAGGCGCGCCCATTGCAGATATTGCGCGATACGGCGGTTCAGGACGCGAGCCTTGCCGACATACAGCGCCCCGCCGGCGGCATCGAGCATGCGATAGACGCCGGGGCCGGTGGGTGCGGTC
>JANNTF010000527.1:0-2219 GCA_031403455.1 Alphaproteobacteria bacterium
CGCGCGCGCCAGGCCGTGCAGGAGGGGCGCACCGCCGATGCGCTGGCCGATGCCGAGCTCGCCTGGAAGGTGGAACCCGATCACGCCGCCGTCGCGACCACGCTGGCGACACGCTATCTCGCGGTCGGCAAGAGCCGAGCGGCGGTGCGCATCATCGAGCAAGCCTGGACGCGCGCGCCGCATGGCGATCTCGCGGCGTTGTTCCTGCGCGCGAAGGAAATCGGCGATCCGCTCGCGCGCGTGAAGCTGATCGAGCGGCTGGCGAGCCTCGCGCCCACGCATGTCGAAAGCCACCTCGCGCTCGCGCGCGTGACGCTCGACGCCAAGCTCTGGGGCGAAGCGCGCCGGCATCTGCACAATGTCATCGCCGCGTCGGGCGGTGTTGCCAGCGTCGGCGTGGCGCGTCTGATGGCGCGGCTCGAGGACGAGGAGGGCGCCGAGCCGGCCGCCGCGCGAAGCTGGCTCGCCAAGGCGTCCGAGGCGCCGTCCGATTCGGCCTGGATCTGTAGCGGGTGCGGCGCGACGCATGACGAGTGGCGTGCGCTCTGCGGCCATTGCGGCGCCTTCGATCGCATCGGCTGGTCGGCGCGCCGGCAGGTGACGCACGCCGCGCCGATCCTGCTCGCGCCGACCGTGCCGGCGGCTGGGTCGAAATTGCCGTCGGTCGGCGCCGGCCCCTGACCGCTGGGGAATCTCCAGCATGATTTCCGTCCTGTCGTGGAATATCCAGTTCGGCCTCGGCGTCGATGGGCGGATCGATCTGGCGCGGATCGCGCGCGTCGCCACCGCGCTTGGCGATGCCGATGTGCTGTGCTTTCAGGAAGTCTCGTCGGGCTTCGCCGAATTCGATCACGGCGCGGATCAGGCGGCGCAGCTCGCCGCGTTGTTTCCCAGCCATGCCCCGGTCTTCGCGCCGGCGGTGGAACGCGGGCCTGCGCCGCGCCGACGGTTCGGCAACATGATCCTGTCGCGTCTGCCGATTCTCGATGTCGCCGCGCACGCCTTGCCGCGACCGGGCGATGGCCGCGTCATCCACATGCAGCGCCAAGCGCTCGAGCTCAGCATCGCGGTCGGCGCCGCGACGCTGCGAATCGTCACGACGCATCTCGAATTCCATTCCCTGACGCAGCGTCGCGCGCAGGCCGATCGGCTGGCGGCGCTGGAAACCGAATGGACGGGCAACCACGCCACGCCGCCGCTGCCCGGCAAGGGGCCGTATGGCGCGCTGCCGCCGAGTCTCGGCACGGTGCTGTGCGGGGATTTCAATTTCGAGCGCGACGAATCGAGCTATGCGGCGCTCTCGGCGCAGTTCACCGAGACCTGGCCCGCGCTGCACGGCGTGACGCCGCATGCGCCGACCTGCGGCGTCCACGATGCCAAGCAATGGCCGGCGGGTCCGCATGCGCGCGATTTCTTCTTCGTCTCGCCACGCCTCGCGCCACGGCTGCGGCGTCTCGTCGTCGACACCGTGACCGATGCGTCGGACCACCAGCCGCTGCTGCTGACCCTCGATCCCTAATCAGCGGTAGCCGAGCCAGCGCGGCAGGAACAGCGCGAGATCGGGAAGCATCATGACCGCGCTCATCGCCGCCGACATCGCCACCACCATCCAGATCACCCAGGGCACGGTCGATTCCATCGAGATCTTGGCGATGCGGCACGTGACCATCAGATTGACCGCCATCGGCGGCGTGAACTGACCGATCGCGAGATTCATCGTCATCACGACGCCGAACCACGTCAGGTCCCAGTCGAATTGCCGAGCGATCGGCAACAGGATCGGTAGGAACACGAGGAAGATGGAGACCGCGTCGAGCAACATGCCGGCGAGCAGCAGCATGACCATGATCAGGTTGAGCATCACCCACTCGTTGCCGGTGAAGCCGATCAGCGCCGCGGCAAACGCATCGAAGGCGCCGAGCGTGGATCCGGCATGCGCGAAGATGCTCGCCAGCGCGACGATGATCATCACCACCGCCGAGATCTCGGCCGATTCCACGAGCAATTCGTAGATCCCGCGCAGGTTCAGCGTGCGATAGACGAAGACGCCCACGAACAAGCCATAGAACACCGCGACGACGGCCGCTTCGGTCGGTGTGAAAGCGCCGGTGCGCAGGCCGCCCAGGATGATGATCGGCGCGAGCAATCCCCAGATCGCCGCGCGGAAGGATTTCCAGAAAGCCGGGCGCGCGCCCTCGACCGGCGCGCCGAAGCCGTCG
>JANNTF010000528.1:0-6029 GCA_031403455.1 Alphaproteobacteria bacterium
CCCTGTCGCGCCAGGCGCCGTGGCTCGCTCGCCTCGCGCAGCATCTCGGCGAGCGGGCCTTCGAGCCAGCTTCCGACCGGCAACTCGAAGCCGCGCTTGGGCCGCGTGAAGACTTCCGCGGGCAGGCGATCGGCGAACGCGTCGCGCAAGATGCGCTTGCCGATCCCATCGCTGACCTTGAGGCCGGCCGGCATCGCGGCAGCCGCCTCGACGACGCGCTGATCGAGGAATGGCGAGCGTACTTCGAGTCCATTCGCCATGCTGGTACGGTCGATCTTCACCAGCATGTCGCCCGGCAGCACCAGCGCGATGTCGGTCGCGAAGGCGAGGTTGAGCGCATTGCTCTCCTGCGCGCCCTGATGCGTCACCGCCACGAGCTGCGCGACATTGTCCTCGCGCCAATCGCTGCGCGGCAGCAGGTCGACGAGCTCGTCGTCGGGGACATCCTGCATCCACGCCGCGTGGCGCGCCGCCGCACTGAGATCCGCACCGGCGGTGAATCGCCGCGCGCGGCGCAGCTTCTCGAGCACGCCGCCGGCGCGGCTCTCCGGCAGGCGCGCGAGGATCGCCGCCGCCGCGCGCCGCAACGGCGACGGAATGGCGGCCCAACGCGCGATCAATGCTTCGCCCTGGTATTTGCGATAGCCGCCGAAAGCCTCGTCCGCCCCGTCGCCGGACAAGGCGACGGTGACATGCGCGCGCGTCGCACGCGCCACCGCGTAGCTCGGTACCGCCGAGGCGTCGGCGAAAGGCTCATCGAGCCCGCGCATCACGTCGTCCACCAGGCCGGTGGCGTCGCCGCTGGCGATGGTCATCTCCGTATGCTCGGTCCGCAGATGATGCGCCACGATCCGCGCACCCGCGCGCTCGTCGAAGAACGCGGCATCCTCGAAGCCGACGGTGAAGCTGCGCACGCGCGCATTGCTGTGCGCCATCGACGCGACGACCAGCGCCGAATCGATGCCGCTCGACAGGAACGCGCCGATCGGGACATCGGCGACCAGCCGGTCGCGCACCGCGGCATCGAAGGCAGTCACGATGGCGGCGCGTGCCCGTGCGGGATCGGCGAGCAGCCGGCTGCGCTTGGTCGCGAGATCGTACCAGCGCTCGATCGCGACGCCGTTCGGCGTGAAGCGCAGCAAATGGCCCGGCGCCAGTTTGGCGGCCCCCTGTCCGATGCAGACATGATCGGGCAGCCAGCGCAGCGCGAAGAGCCAGCCCAGCGCCTGACGGTCGAGCGCGAAGCGCTGGCCCGTCGCATGTTCCAGCGCGAGGAAATCGGACGCGAAAGCCAGGCGGCGCTGGGTTTGCGCATAGAACAGGGGCTTCTTGCCGAAGCGGTCGCGGACCAGCACGGTCTCGCGCGTCGCCTCGTTCCAGATCGCGAAAGCGAACATGCCGACGAGCCGCGGCAGCAGGGCGGCGCCCCACTCGGCCCACCCGGCGAGCAGCACTTCCGTGTCCGAGCCGGTCGCGAAAACGCGTCCGGCCGATTCCAGTTCGCGCCGCAGCGCCGCGTGATTGTAGATCTCGCCGTTATAGGTGATCGACAATCCATGGCCATGCATCGGCTGCGCGCCTTCGGGACCGAGCGCGATGATCGCCAGACGGCGATGCGCGAACCCGGCCTGCGCGCCGATCCAGATGTTCTCGCCGTCCGGACCGCGCGGTGCGAGCCGCGCATTGGCCTCGATCAACGCGCGTCGCGCCGCCGCCGGATCGAGACCGGCGAGATCGACGAGGCCTGCGATGCCGCACATCAGGAGCCGCCGTGCACGCGTGCTTTGTAGCGATCACGCAGGCCGCGGGTCAGCAACAGCCCGGCGCGATAGGCCGGGTTGATCAATGCCGGCGGGCAGACCAGCAGCACTGCGCCCCAGATGGCCAGGGCCGGCAAGGGCCATATCGCGCGCTCGCGCCGACCACGTCGCCACGAATCCCGCAGGCCGCGCAGGCTGTAGAGCGGCTGGTTGCGCGCGCGGATGCTGCGCCAGATCTCGACATGCTGGCGCCACGACTTGGCGCGCAGCATTCCCGTGCGTTGGACGCGATAGAGGAACAACGGCTCGCTCAGCACGATGGCGCGCGCACCGAGCGCCAGCAGGCGGATGTTGAACTCCCAATCTTCGTAGCCATCGCGCATCGTCTCGTCGTAGCCGCCGGTGCGCGCGATCAGACCGCGTCGCATCAGCATGCAATACGGCGCTTCGTTGACGATCAGCTGCTCGAACGGATTGAGCGCCATCTGGCTGATGCCGTCCTCCTCGCCGAAGCGTCGCGTCCAGGAGAAAGCCAGGTCGGCGTCGGGCCGCGTGTCCAAGGCGAGGACGAGTTGCGTCAGGGCCGACGGCGCCAGCATGTCGTCGGAGTCGAGCGGCAGGATGAACTCGCCGCGCGCCGCGCGCATGCCGGCATTGCGCGCTGCCGGCAAGCCACGATTGGGCTGGCGCAGGCGCGTGATCGTCGGCGGCAGGGCGTCGAGGCAGGCCTGCGCTTCGGCCGCGGTGGAGCCGTCATCGACCACGATGATCTCGAAGTCGCGGAAGCTCTGATCGCGCAACGATTGCAGGGTCTCGCCCAGCGTCGCATGGCTGTTGAAGAACGGGATGACGACGCTGAGCCGCGTCATGTCAGTCGGTCGTTCGCGCGGTGCGGCACAGGGCCCAGATCTCGCCCCAGACCAGGCGTTGCTCGACCAGGGTCAGTCCGGCGGCCGCGATCTCCGCCGCGAACTCATCGAGCGTGTGTTCGATGAAATGCGTCGGATCGGAGAAATAGGCGATGCCGAGTTCGCGGCGCATCGGCAGGCGCCAATCGCGCTCGAACAGTGGCACGCGGATGAGCACGGCATGCGCGTCGGTGGCCGCAACGATCTTGCGCAGGAACGCCGGCCGCTCCTGCAGATGCTCGAGCACGTTCGACAGGACGACGACATCGAAGGCGCCGTCGGGCAGGCGCTGCGTCGCGTCGCCGGCGATGAAGCTGAGATTCGGCGGGTTGCTCCCCGCGACGGCGGCGGCGATATGGCTGGCGTCGCTGTCGATCCCTACGATCTGGGCGGAGGGACGCGCGCGGGCGATCGATCGGGCGACGAAGCCGCGACCGCAACCGATGTCGAGCACACGATCGCCGTCGCCGATATGGCCGATGAAATACTCGTGATAGCGCGTCAGCCGATGTTTGGGATGCTCCCCGTCGCCGAGCGCCGTAGCGCGCTCGTCGATGACCAGGTCGAGATCGTCGGCGATCGGGAACAGCCGCTGCAGCGCCGCGCGCGGCGCACCCGTACGCGACTCGAACACGAGCAGCGCGAAGATCAGCCGGCGGCGCAGCCCCGCCGGCAAGAGGCTCCACACACGCCCACCGAAGGACGCGAGCGCGCGGGCCACGTGCTTCGAACCAGGGTTCATGACGAGTCTCCGAGCAGCGCGCCGAATATGGTTTCGTGGCGCGCGAGCCATGGTTGGACATCGAGCGCATCGACGGCGCGGGCGCGGCTCGCGCTGGCCATCACGTCATGGTCGGACGCGATGCGCAACATTCCCGCGGCGACGGCGTCGGGCGCTGGAATCTGCACGCGCTCCCAACCCGGCTTGACGGCCAGCGCAACACCGGCCGCGGGACCCACGAGCTCGGGCGTGCCGCCCGAATCGTTGAACAGGATCGGCAGTCCGCAGGCCATCGCCTCGATGACGGCGTTCGGACAGGAATCGTTGAAGGTCAATGCGAGATAGGCATCCGCCCCGGCATAGATTCCGGGCGCCTGGGTTTGCGTGTAAGGCCCACGGATGTCGATCTGCGCGGCAAGCCCGAGCGCGACCGCGCGTGTGGTGATGGTCTGCGCCATGTCAGGATCGAAGCGGCCGGCGAAGATGAGCCGCGCGTCCAGCCCCTGGCGTCGCGCGATCGCCAGACCTTCGATCGCCGCCTGCGGCCGGTAGAGCATGTGACGGTCGAACTTGCCCGTCATGAGGAAGCAATAGGGTCCATGCGAGCGCGGGCGCGGCGCCGGCACGAACACGCGCGTATCGACGGCGTTGAACAGAATCTCGCTCGGTCCCTGCCGCCGACCCAGGAAGCGCTCGGCGGCATCGCGGCAGAAGGCGCTCTGCCAGAACACATGATCGGCGGCGTGATAGCCATGGGCCATGCGCGCATTCATCGCCTGCCAATCGCCGGCGAACCAGGCGGGATAGAAGACGCCATTCTGGTTGAGCACGATCGGCACGCGGCGGCGCTTGAGCCGCGCGAGCGCGCCGGGCCGCAGATACGGCGCATTCGACAGCAGATAGACGAGATTGTAGCGCCCGCGCTGCTCGGGGAATCGCGCGGTCAGGCGCCGCAGCTTCACCAGCGTGCCGCCGACATCGCCGATGCGCGCGCCGCCGTACCAGAGCCGCGCGCGACCGCGTCGGCGGCGTGCGGTTGCGATCGTCTGCAGGCTCAGCGCCGCGCCGTAGCCCCAGCGCAAGATGCGCTTATGCACCGGGTCCTTGAGATGCACGGCGCTCACAGCAGGGGTCGGTAGACTTCTTCGAGATGCCGCCGGCCGACGACCGACCAGTCCGCCGTCCTGACCGCGACGCGTGCGGCGGCGCGCAGCGCGGCCGCATGATCGGGGAGCGCGAGCAGTGCGAGCGCGCGCATCACGAGCCGATCCATGTCTTCACCGTCGACCAGCGCGCCGGTCACGCCATCGGTGATGAGGTCCGGCGACATGCCGACGCGCGTCGACACCACGGGAACGCCGGTCCCCATGCTCTCCATCAGCGCCATCGGTCCACCCTCCTCGCGCGACGTGATGAAGTAGATGTCGAGCGGGTGATAGCAGCGCGCGAGTTCGCGCCGATCCTGGGCATAGACATGCGCGAAAGGCACGCCGAGCCGCTCGAGCCCGTGCTTGACGAAGCCGCGTGCCGGGCCGGTCAGCATCACGAACACCGGCACGTGACGGCGCAGCCGGTCGATCGCATCCAGGAACAGGTCGGGGCCCTTGATGTGTTTGGGCTCGTCGCCATCGCCCCAGCCGGTGCCGTCCTTCTGAAATGAACCGACGCAGATCTGATCCGCGGTGATGCCCAGCCGCTGGCGTGCCGCCATGTGCTCGTCCGGTGTGGGCGGCACGAAGAGTCCCGTCTCGCAGCCGATCGGAATATTGACGAGCTTCGCCCGGGGCACGCCCCAGGCCGCCAGCCGCTCGAGAACCAGGCTCGCGGAGCAGACGATGCGCGACAGGCGCTTCTCGCTTTCGAGGAAGCGGTCGATGTGACGCGCGGCCTCCGGACCATCCTCGCGCTTGCCGTGCAGGAACGACACCACGAAACGGCAGCGCGGCGCGAGATGCCGATGCCAATCCACCCATTGGTATTGCGACCCGAACTGAACGATGCCGCGGGTGAGTCGTGCGGGTTCCGGCGTGGTCCAGGCCGTTCCGGGCGCCAGGCGATTGACCTCTTCCACGATGAAGCTGCCGTACCAGCGGATCGCCCATTCCGCGCGTTCGATGACCATTCCGACAGGCGGGCGCTTGGGTGCGAGGCCGAGTTCATCGGCGATGCGCCAGGCCGCCGCATGGGCGAAATTGGCGAGCGGCTTCGCCTGGCGGAGCAGCGCGCGCATCAGACGCTACCGGCGCCATGCGTCTCGGCATGCACCAATCGACGCACGAGTTCGGCCATGTCGATCTGTGCGCGCCAGCCAAGCACGCGCGCCGCCTTGCCCGGGTCGCCGACGCTATGGGCGATGTCGCTGGGCCGCATCAGCGCAGGATCGCTCTCGACATGCTCGCGCCAATCCAACCCATTCGCCGCGAAGGCGGCGGCGACGAAATCGCGCAGCGCATGCGCGTGGCCCGTCGCGATCACGAAATCCTCGGGCTGCTGGGTCTGCAGGATGCGCCACATCGCATCGACGTATTCCGGAGCCCATCCCCAGTCCCGGCGGACGGAGATGTTTCCGAGACGGAGCTTCTCGGCGCTTCCTCTGGCGATGCGGCATGCGGCAGCGACCACCTTGCGGGTCACGAAGCG
>JANNTF010000529.1:0-18154 GCA_031403455.1 Alphaproteobacteria bacterium
CCGCGAAGCGGCCAGGGTGGTGAGGCGTGGCGTCAACCGAACGCGGCGTTTTCGAGGGTGAGCCCCGAGTAGAAGCTCAGGAAGCCGGGCAGGTTCTTGAAACCGTTGACGCGCTTCTGCATCGCGTAGGCCTGCTGGCGCCACGCCACGCCGACGAGGCCGGCATCCTCGAGCGCGAGTTTCTCCGCCGCGCGATAGATCGCCTTGCGCTTGGCCAGATCGAGTTCGCCGCGACCCTGCGCGAGCAGCGTGTTGAGCTGCGGATTGTTGTAGCCGTGCGAGCGCGTGTAGGTCGGCGTCAGACTGCCGTCGAGGAACTGGCTCATCGAATCCGGATCGTTGAAGTCGCCGGCCGAGCCCATCACGGCGAAATCGTACTGACCGCGATTGCCGACGGCGACACGCGTCGCCCAATCCGGCAGCACCAATTCGACCTTGATGCCCAGCGGCGCCAGACTCTGCTGCACCACTTCGGCCGTGTCCTTGTGCATGCCGTACTGCGCGGTCGACAGCAGTTTGGCAGAGAAGCCGCCGGGCTGACCGCCTTCGGCCAGCAGCTTCTTCGCCAGGTCGAGATCGGTGCGCCAGTGATTGGCCGTGGTCTCGTCGCGGAACTCCGATCCCCTGGGGAAGGGCATGCCGCCCATCGCGCTGCCGCGCCCGAAAAAGGCGGCCTTGACCACGTCGTCGCGCCGGATCGCATAGGCGACGGCCTGGCGAAGCTTCACATTGGTGAATGGCCCCTGCTGCGCATTGAACAGCAGGTACATGAACGGACCGTCGACGACGTCCATCGCGAGCTTGGCGTTCTTCTCGATCGACTCGTAGCTCTGCCACGGCACGTATTCGATGAGATCGACATCGCCGGCATCGAGCGCCGCGACGCGCAGATTCTCGTCGGCATAGTTGATGAAGCGCAGCTTCTTCGTCTTGGGATATCCGGTGCGCCAATAGCCGTCGAAGGCCTCGAGGTCGATCCGCGTGCCGCGCTCGACATCCGTGACGCGATAGGGCCCGGCGCCGACTGGATTGGCCTCGTTCGACTTGGGCGAGATGATCGGCGCGTGCCAGCTCGCGAGCATGTACACGAAGGTCGCCGATGGCTGCTTGAGCAGGAACCGGACGGTCTGCGCGTCGGGCGTCTCGATCTTGTCGATCAGTGCCGCCAGCTGGTTGCGCAGGAAGGCTGTCGATTTCTCATCCTGCATCAGCTCGAAGCTGCGGCGCACCGCATCGGGCGTCAGCGCTTCGCCGTCGTGGAACTTCACGCCCGGGCGCAGCTTCACGACCCAGGTCGTGGGCCCGTCGGTGCTCCAGGATTCCGCGAGATCGCCGCGTACCGTGCCGTCGGGCGCATAGCTGAGCAGGCCGCGCAGCGTCTGACACTTGACCGTGCCGGCCGCCGTCCCGGTATTCGCCCAGGGCCGCAGCGAGGGCGGGTAGGAGGACAATGCGAAGATCATGCGATCGCGCGCCTGCGCGCGTGTCGGCGCCGTCAGCAGCGGGATTCCGAGGGCGGCGCCGGCCGATCCTTGCAGCAGGCGGCGGCGAGATACGGCAGCGAATGGCAGTTTTTTCTCGGTCATGGAGAGCCCCCAATGTTCGTGGTTGTCGATCGGCGCGCGATCGGTTTCAAATCTTCGCGCCGTAGATGTCGCGTGCGATACGCGCGGAGATCTTGCCTTCGGCCACATCGCGCGCGACAAGCGCGGGATCGCGCAGTTTCGGATCGCCGTAGCCGCCCGCGCCGGGCGTCACGATGCAGACGTTCTGCGCGTCCTTCATGAACGTGTAGCCCTTCACGGGCGGGTCGACGTCGTTCGAGTAGGTGAAATAGCAGCGCCCGCCGGGTCCGCCGCCGAACAGGCCCCAAGGCGAGGAGAGGCGGCGCGTGCCGTGGATGAAGGTGCGGCAGGAATGATCCTCCGCGCGGATCTGCCGGCGCAGTCCCATGCCGCCGCGGAAATTGCCGACGCCGCCGGAATCGCCGACCAGCTCGTAGCGCTCGACCACCAGGGGATACTCGCCCTCGAGCGCCTCGACGGGCAGGTTCGACGTGTTGGTGAGATGGACATGCACGCCGTCGAGCCCGTCCTTCGTCGCGCGTGCGCCGTAGCCGCCCCCGATCGTCTCCAGATAGACGTAGTACGCGCCGGTGCGCGGATTGATGCCGCTGAAAGTGGAGGAGATACACGCGCCGTTATGCGCCGCGGTGATGCGCTCCGGGATCGCCGGTGCAAGCGCGCCGTGGATCAGGTCGACGACGCGCTGGCACGCGTCGAGGCGCGCGTTGACGGCGGCGGGTTCGACGCAATTGAGGATCGAGCCCTTGGTCGCGGTCACATGGATCGGACGAAACAATCCTTCATTGGGTGGCACCGCGGAGCCGACGAGCGTCTTGATCGCGTAGTAGACGGTCGCGAGCAGGCCGGTCCAGACCAGGTTGATGCCGGCGCGCACCTGCGGCGGGGCGTCGAAATCGAGGAACATCTCGTCGCCCTTGACCTCGATGCGGCATTTGAACACGAGCTCGCCATCGATCTCATCGCCATCGAAGCGATCCTCGAAGCTGTAGACGCCCGACGGGATCGTCCGGATCCCGGCGCGTGTCAGCCGCTCGGCATAGTCGAGCAACGCATCGCACGCGGCGAGCAACAGGTCCTTGCCGTAGCGCGTGCACAGCGATTTGAAGCGCTGGATGCCCTGGCGGTTGGCCGCCATCTGCGCGCGCAGATCGTTCAAGCGTTCGCGCGGCACCTGCATGTTGAGCAGGATCAGGTCCATCACGTCCTGCTGCAGCTTGCCCTCGCGATAGAGCTTCACCGGCGGGATGCGCAGGCCTTCCTGGAAGATGTGGTCGTGGCCGCGATCGACGAAATCGGCGTGGTGCGCGAGATTGGTCGCCCAAGCGATGAGCTCGCCGTCATGGAAGATCGGCTCGGCGAGCACGATGTCCGGCAGATGCGTGCCGCCGCCGGTATAGGCGTCGTTGCCGATGAAGACGTCGCCTTCGCGCAGATCGGAGAGATCATGACGGGCGCTGATATGGCCGATGACGCCGATCAGCGAGCCGAGATGCATCGGGATATGCATGGCCTGACAGAGCGTGCGGCCCTGCGCATCGAACAGGCAGGTGGAGGAATCGCGCCGCTCCTTGATGTTTGTCGAGTACGCCGCGCGCACCAGAGTCTCGCCCATCTCCTCGACGATCGAGGCGAGCGCGTTTCCGATCACCTCGACCGTGATCGGATCGATCGGCGGTGTCCCGGCCTGTTTGGCGGCGGCGGCACGTGCAGCGGCGGGTGAGGCGTTCATTGGTTCAACCCTGGACGATGATGTTGAGGTAGGGATCGACGCTGGCGCGCTGGCCAGGCAGCAACACGGTCGTGGCGTCCATCTGCTCGACGATGGCCGGTCCGGAAATGACCTGGCCAGGGCCGAGAATTTCGCGATCGTAGATCGGGCAGCTCACGAAGCCACCGGCCTCGACGAGCCAGACCTCACGTTTGCCGATGATCGCCTCTTCGACGCGCGTTGTCGCGACCGGACGCGCCCTGATCTCCGCCTTCGGCACGGTGCCGATCGCCTCCAAGCGGAAGGTGACGGCCTGCATCGGCTCCTCGGGCGCGATGTAGCCGTACATCTGCAGATGCGCGCGCTCGAAGCCGCTGCGCAGGCCAGCGAGCAGCGCGGCGTCGGCGGCGCCGGGGGTGAACGTCACGGGCAATTCGTAGTTCTGCCCCGCGTAGCGCATGTCGACCGTGAGGCTGACCTGGCGGTCCGCGGCAACGATGCCTTCATGCGTGAACCAGTCCAGCGCGCGCTTCTCGAGCCCCATGAAGGTCTCGCGCATGCGCGCGATGGTCCCGGCTTCGACGGTCATGATGCGGGTCTGGGCGTAGTTGGTCTGCAGATCGGTGAGCAGCAAGCCGAGCGCGCAGAGGATGCCCGGGTTGCGCGGCACGAGGATCCGCGGAATGTCGAGCTCACGTGCGAGGCGCGAGGCGTGCAGCGGACCGGCCCCGCCGAAGGCGACGAGCGTGTAGTCGCGCGGATCGTGGCCGCGCTGCACGGAGATCACGCGGATCGCCTTGGCCATGTTGGCGGTGACGACGCTGAGGATACCCTGCGCGGTGGCCATCGGATCGAGCTTGAGCTGCTCGGCGAGCCGCACGATCGCGGCCTTCGCCTTGGTCTGGTCGATCTTCATCCGGCCGCCGAGCAGATGTGTCGGATTGAGCGTCTGCAGCGTCACATTGGCGTCGGTGACGGTGGCTTCCTCGTTGCCGAGCCCGTAGCAGACCGGACCCGGATGCGCGCCCGCCGAGCGCGGTCCGACCTTCAGGAGTCCGCCGGCGTCGATGAAGGCGATCGAGCCGCCGCCGGCGCCGACGGTATGGATGTCGAGCATCGGCGTCTTGAGCGGATAGCCGTGCACCTCCATCTCGCCCGCGAGCTTGGCCTTGCCGTCGGCGATCAGGGCGACGTCGGTCGACGTGCCGCCCATGTCGAAGGTGATGAGATTGCGAAACCCCGCGAGCACGCCGGTTTTCAAGCCCCCGACCACACCGGTCGCGGGGCCCGAGAGCACGGTGCGCACCGGCTGGTCGCGCGCCATGTCGAGCGACATGACGCCGCCATTCGATGCCGTGATGTGACGCGGCGCATTGACCCCGATCTCGTCGAGGCGCGGCCCGAGATGGCCGATATAGCGCGCCATGACGGGCCCGAGATAGGCGTTCACGACAGTGGTCGAGAGCCGCTCGAATTCGCGAAACTCCGGTGCGACGTCGCTCGAACACGTGACGAAAGCCTCGGGAAACTCCTCGGCGACGATGCGGCGCACCACAACCTCGTGTCGCGGATCGACGTAGCTGTACAGGAAGCACACGGCGATGGCGCGCACGCCCGCGGCCTTCAATGTTTGCGCCGCCTTGCGCAGTTCCGCTTCGTCGAGCGGCTTCTCCACCCGTCCGTCGTGGCGCAGGCGTTCACGCACTTCGATGCGCAGATCGCGCGTCACCAGGATCGGCGGCTTGTCGCATTGCAGGTCGTAGAGATCGGGCCGGCGCTGACGGCCGATCTCCAGGAGATCGCGGAATCCTTCGGTGGTGATGAGGCCGGTCCTGACGCCGCGATGCTGGATCAACGCATTGGTCGCGACGGTCGTGCCGTGGCCGAAATAACTGACATCCCGGCCTTTGGCGTTGGCTGCCTTGTCGAGCCCTTCGACGACACCGGCGGCGATGGCGCGCGATGGATCGTCCGGTGTGCTCGATACCTTCCACACTCGCACCTCGCCGGACATCTGATCGACTACACAGATGTCCGTGAACGTCCCGCCTGAATCAACGCCAACCCGCCACATAACCCCTCACTGACCCGAGATCGAGACGGGATGGTTCCAGAAACATGCGCGCGGTTCAACCAATCCAGCGCCGTGCCGCGGCGCGCGTTGTGATCTAAGGTCGCCCCATCGCGCATCGCGTCGGCCGAAATTCCACCCGCGCTGATCGTCTCCGCGCGATGAACACTGCATTGCCCGCTGACGTACTTGCCGCGCGGCGTCACGGTCACGATCTGCGCGTCAGGTGAGACGGTGGCGTTGGCGCTGCCGGATTGGAGGACTCGATGATGAAGCTTCGCAAATCGGACGCCCGCGGCCACACCCAGATCGACTGGCTCGACAGTCGTCACAGTTTTTCCTTTGGTCAGTACGAGGCGCCCGAGCACATGGGATTTCGCGCACTGCGCGTCATCAACGATGATCGGGTGGCGCCGGGGCAGGGCTTCGGTACCCATGGCCATCGCGACATGGAGATCCTCACCTATGTTTTGTCGGGCGCGCTCGCCCACAAGGACAGCCTCGGCACCGGCTCGACCATTCTGCGCGGCGACGTTCAGGTGATGAGCGCGGGGACCGGTATCCGCCATAGCGAGTTCAACCCGTCCGCCGCCGAGCCGGTGCATTTTCTGCAGATCTGGTTCTTGCCCGATCGCAGCGGTCTGGCGCCGCGTTATGAACAGAAGCGCGTTGCCGTCGTGGCGGAGCCGGGCCGGTTGCACCTGATCGGCTCGAAGGACGGGCGCGATGGCAGCGTTGTGATCCACCAGGATGTCGCACTCTATGCTGGCCGCCTGCGCGCGGGAGACGCCGCGGAGCTGGCCCTCGACGCCGGTCGACATGCCTGGGTGCATGTGGTCGAGGGCAGCGTGACGCTCAACGGCATCGCGCTGAACGAAGGCGATGCCGCCGCGCTCGATGCGCCGGTCAAGCTGGCGCTGACGGCGGCGGGCGAGAGCGAGGTGCTGGTCTTCGACCTGGCTTGATCCGACGCGTCGTGACGTGGGAGGTGTGGCGGGTTCATGAACTACCGCCACGCTTTTCACGCCGGCAATTTCGCCGACATCGTCAAACATGCCGCGCTCACCCTCGTCCTCCAACGGATGCGGGCCAAGCCGAGTCCCTTCGTCTATGTCGACACGCATGCGGGCGCGGCGCGCTACGATCTTGCTTCCGACGCGGCCTTGCGTACCGGCGAGGCGCAGGACGGCATCTTCCGCCTGATCGATCATCCGCAAGCGCCGGCAACGCTGCGCCCGTATTTCGATCTCGTGCGCAGTCTCAACGCGCCCGGCGAACCCATCCTGCGCTATCCCGGCAGTCCGTGGATCGCGCGCAAGCTGATGCGCGGCCAGGACCGGTTACTGCTCTGCGAGACGCATCCGGAGATCGTCCATGAGCTCCGGCGCGCCAATGCGGGCGACAAGCGCGTCACCATCCGCTCGTCCGACGGCTGGGCCGTCCTCAAATCGGATTTGCCGCCGCCCGAGCGTCGGGGCGTGGTGCTCATCGATCCGCCCTTCGAGGCGAAGGACGAGTTCGCGCGGCTCGCGCGAGGACTCCGCCATGCCCACAAGCGTTTCGCGACCGGTGTCTTGGTCGCCTGGTACGATATCAAGACACGTCAGCCTGTCGACGCTTTCCATGCGACCGTCGCTGCCGCAGGACTTCGTCGCGTGACGATCGCGGAGCTGTTGATCCGCGCGGAGGCGCAGGAGAGCGATGAGGCGCCCCGGCTGGCCGGCTGCGGCCTCCTGATCGTCAACCCGCCATGGATGCTGGTGGAGACGCTGGCGGATCTGTTGCCGTGGCTCGCTCAAATTCTGGCGCAGGGGTCTGGGGCCAAAGCGCGTCTCGCAACGCTCGTGGGAGAATGAACGCATGCTCATCGTCCAGATCACCGATCTGCACATCATGCTGGAAAATCGCCTGGTGTTCGGCGAAGTCGATACCACTGCCTGTCTGGCGCGCGCGATCGACCATCTCAATGCGCTCGACCCGCGTCCCGACCTGGCGCTCCTCACCGGCGATCTCGTCGATGCGGGTTCACCCGGCGAATACGCCCGGCTTCGCGCACAGCTCGCGCGGCTGCCGATTCCGTACCGCGTCATTCCCGGGAATCACGATGCACGCGACGCGCTGCGCGCGGCATTTCCCGATCACCCTTATCTCCGGACCGATGCGGGTTTCTGCCATTACGTCGACGAGTCGTGGCCGGTTCGGCTGGTCGGATTGGATTCGCTCGAGCCGAATCTGGTCGAAGGCGTGATGTGCGCACAACGTCTTGCGTGGCTCGATCGCGTGCTCGCCGCGCAACCCGAAAAGCCGACGCTGGTCTGCATTCATCATCCGCCCTTCACGACTGGCGTGGCCCATTTGGATGCATTGACGATGCGCGGCGCGGATGATTTCGCGGCGATCATCACCCGGCATCGTCAGGTGGAACGCGTCGTCTGCGGCCATGTGCACCGCTCGATGAGCGCGCGTTGGGGTGGGACGCTATGCACGACCTGTCCGTCGACCGCTCATCAATTCGCACTCGATCTCGGAGCCGCCACGCCGGCGCGCTGGACCACCGAGCCACCGGGTTTCCAGCTGCATCGCTGGCGTCCGGAGACCGGCTTCGTCACGCATACCGGATTGATCGGCCCGTTCGCCGTTCGGTCATTGCGCCACTAGCTCGAAGGTGAGGGCCCGGAAACGAAAACGGCGGATCCGAAGATCCGCCGTTTTGCCGTCGAGACCGCGATGACGCGGCTCAGCCCGCTTCGATCGATACCGCCTCCGGGCCCTTCTTCGCCGTCAGCACTTTCATGCGCACAGCCTGGCCAGGGTTGAGGGACTCGATGCCCGCATTGCGCAGCACCGTGATGTGCAAGAACACGTCCTTGCCGCCCGAATTGGGCTGGATGAACCCGTAGCCTTTGAGGCCACTGAACCACTTCACGACGCCGTCCATCGGCTCGGCACGCGCGATATCTGCCGGGCTCGGCGCCTGATAGGCCCCTGGCCCACCGGCTCCGCCGCCAGCGCCCGCGCCGCCACCAAATCCGCCGCCGCCAGCCGGAGCGCCGCAGCTCCGTGGCCCACGTGGTGCGCCGCCAAATCCGCCGCGATCGCCACCGCCACCGAAGCCGCCGCGATCGCCGCCGCCACCGAAGCCGCCGCGATCACCACCGCCGCCGAAGCCGCCGCCACCGAAGCCACCGCGGTCACCACCACCACCACCACCACCGAAGCCGCCGCGATCGCCGCCGCCACCGAAGCCGCCGCGGTCACCACCACCGAAGCCGCCACGATCGCCGCCGCCACCGAAGCCGCCACGATCGCGGAATCCGCCGCGGTCACCGCCGCCCGAGTCACCACGCGCCGGAGTCGCCGCGCCTGCGTCAACTTCGACGACACGCACGACTTGGCGCCCCTTCGGGCTCTGGCCCAGTTCCACTACGAGGCCTGCGCCTTCGCCGATCGACTCGAAGCCGGCCTGGCGCAATGCCGAGAGATGGAGGAATGCCTCGGCTGATCCGTCGGCGGGCGTTACGAAACCAAAGCCCTTGGCGGTGTTGAACCACTTAACGGTGGCGCGGATCGGCGCGCCATCCCCACTCGCTTGCATGCGACCCAACTCCCTGTCGACTACTCGGTACCTCAAGTTTCCACTGTGCGCTATGCGGTCTTCGGGCCGTCAGACACTCAGTGTTAACTGATCAAAGCTATCACCAGGAACGACGCTGAACAAACGTCTTTTCCGATACCCCGACCCGGGTTGGAATGGGGCTGGGTCAGGCGTTGAAATTTTGAATGATCTGTGGTGGTTGACGCGGCATGAGCCATCGCACCCTGGAAAATCTCGACGTCGCTGGAAAGCGCGTCCTGTTGCGTGCCGACCTCAACGTCCCGATGCAGGATGGCCGGGTCAGCGACGCGACGCGCATCGAGCGGTTGCTGCCGACGATCCTCGAGTTGAGCCGTGCCGGCGCGCGCGTCGTCATCATGTCTCATTTCGGACGACCAGACGGCAAAGCATCCGCGAAGCTGTCCCTGGCACCGCTCGCCGCCGTCCTCCAATCCGCCCTGGGCGGGAAGCCGGTAGCCTTCGCATCGGATTGTATCGGGGCGCCGGCTGAGGCGATGGTCGCGAAACTGGCCAACGGCGACGTTGGTCTGCTGGAGAATCTACGTTTCCACGCGGCCGAGGAAGCCAACGATATCGGCTTTGCGCGCGCGCTCGCCGCACTCGGCGATGTCTACGTCAATGATGCGTTCTCGACCGCGCATCGCGCTCACGCGTCGACGCAAGCCCTGGCGAAATTGCTGCCTGCCGCGGCCGGCCGGCTGATGCAGGCCGAGCTCGACGCCCTCGCTCACGCGATGGAACGACCCAAGCGACCGCTGATCGCGATCGTCGGCGGCGCGAAGGTGTCGACCAAGCTGGAGCTGCTGGGAAACCTGCTGGCGAAGGTCGATAGTCTCGTGATTGGCGGCGGCATGGCGAACACGTTCCTGTTCGCCGAAGGCATCAGCGTCGGCAAATCGCTGTGCGAGCGCGACATGGCGGTGACCGCGCGCGGCATCGCGGCGCAGGCCAGGACAAGCGGCAAGCGCATCGTGTTGCCGGTCGACGCCGTCATCGCTGCCAAACTCGAGCGTGGCGTGGCCGTCGCGACGGTGCCGATCTCGGCGGTGCCGCCCGATCAGATGATCCTCGATATCGGCCCCCGGAGTGTCGCCGAGATCGCTGCGGCCATCGCCGCGAGCCGCACACTGATCTGGAACGGTCCGCTCGGCGCATTCGAAACGAGCCCGTTCGATGCCGGGACGACCGCCGTCGCGCGCGATGTCGCCCGGTTGGTGGCCAGCGGCAAGCTCGACGCGATCGCCGGCGGCGGCGACACCGTCGCGGCGCTCGCCCATGCCGGTGTCGAAGACAAGCTCACCTATGTCTCCACTGCGGGCGGTGCGTTTCTCGAATGGATCGAAGGCAAGGAGCTGCCTGGCGTCGCCGCGCTGCGTCAGTAGCCGCCGCGCTTGTCAGCTCGCGGCGCGGCGTTCGCCGGCTGCGCGCAGACCCTCGAGCGTTCGGCGCGCCGTCAAGGCGTCGAGCGTGTCGAAGAACGACAGGGCGGTCGGCAATTCCTTCGGATCGACCGACTTGTCGCCGGGCCTTGCCTGGCGGGCGAGGAGGAAGATGGCGGCAAAGATCGGTTTCTCGATCTCGCTCGCACGACAGGCGATCGCGAGGGCCTTGCCGCCCGGCTCATAGATTGCGCGTCGCGCGATGACCGTCTTCAACCCGGTGATGCGCGCAAACATCGCCTCGAAAAGCCAGACTTCGCCTGCGCGCAGGAGATCGAGCAGGACGGACGGGTCGTCGCCACGCGGCTGCGCGAGCGCGGCGGCGATGCGGTGCGCCCCGTTGCCGGCCGTGCGTCGATCGCTCTGATCGGCGGCCACGGCGGCGAGCGAATCGCGGATCGCCTGATCGACGAGCGCCGGATCGACGTCGAAGTTGCGCACGATGTAGCGACGCAGCTCCACCGATACCCACGCGCACATGCGCGATGCGAGCATCGGATCGAGGTCTGGTCGTCGCACCAGTGGCTCTTGCAGCGGAACGTCGTGACGCGAACGCTCGACGAGCTTCTCGTAGCTGTCGCGCGCGATCTTCGCTCCCGGATTTTCCAGCAACGTGCGCGCGACATCGAGCTCGCCTCGATCCACGAGCGCTGCGCAGAGATCCTCGGATACCTGCCGGCGCATCGCGATCGTCAGGCGGTGCTGCAACGTGCGTTGCTGGACGACTTCGATCAGGTCGGCGTCGCGCAGGGCGAGACTCTCCAGCAGGACGGGTCGCGCCACTTCGGCATCGTCACTGGCGAGCAGGATCACCAGCTCCAGCGGCGCATTGGGTTCGGACGCCAGTCGCTCGGCAAGCTTGCGACGCACCGCCATCTCGGCATCACGCAGCAGCTGGCGCAGGATGTCGGTGGCCAGTCCGAGTTCGGTGGCGCTCTGGGAATGCTCCGGGTCGACGACGAAGGCGCCCAACGAATCGACGATCCGTGAACGCGCGCCAGGCGAGCGATCCTTCGCCAGTTCGAGCAATCGGAAGAAGGCTGGGCTCGCCGCTGCCACCATGTGGCGCAGAGTTGCGCGCGGGGCGTTAGGAGTCCGTAAAGAGCGCCGGGGCGCACGGCGCTTCAGACTTCATTAAGAGCGGCACTCTACCCATCGCATGATGCAGATCCGGCCAGGCTTCTCGCTCCTCCAGGCAATCGCGAAGGCATCGGAGCCCAAGCCGGTCCCGTTTGCGCAGCGTCTGGCCGATCTCGGCGCCAGCGGGCCAGCGACGGCCGCTACGCCGGTCAGAGCCTCGCCAGATCACGACATCCGCGATCCAGCGGCCGCGGCACAGACACAGCGCGATGCGCGAACCAGCGCAGCCGTCAAGCCTCGCGGCAGCGTGCTCAACGTCGTCGTCTAACGCTGGCCTTGCCGCCCGGCGGATTGGCACGCCAAGATCTGTGAATGAAGCGCAGCCCGGGTCCCTCAATCCGCGTCGTCCCCGACGGCGATACGCATGAACGGCTGACATGTCCCGATTGCGGCTTCGTCCAGTACGAGAATCCCAAGGTCGTCGTCGGCTCGGTGGTCCGCTGGCAGGGCAAGATCCTGATGTGCCGGCGCGCAATCCCGCCGCGGCGGGGCTTCTGGACGCTGCCCGCGGGGTATCTCGAACTGAACGAGACGGCGATGGACGGCGCGAAGCGCGAGGCCTGGGAAGAGGCGCGCGCGCGCATTGAGATCGACGCGTTGATGGCCGTCTACAACATCCAGCGCATCAGCCAGATCCAGCTGATCTGGCGCGCCGCGTTGATCGACCCGGTTGTCGAGGCGGGTCCGGAGAGTCTCGAGGTGCGGCTGTTCGGTTGGGACGAGATCCCGTGGGACGAGCTTGCGTTCCCGTCCGTGCGCTGGGCGCTCACTCATGCAAGCGAGATCGGCGAGGCAGCGCAATTCGCCGCGCGCGGAAATCCCGCGGGCGAGGTCGGCGACTACTGATCGTCAGCTCAAGCGCAGGTTCATCATCAACAGGCCGCTCACCATCACGGCCGCCGCGATGACCCGCCGAATGCCCAAGCTTTCTTTCAGCACATACGCCCCGATCAGTGCCCCGAACAGCGACGAGGTCTCGCGCAAGGCCGTGACATGGGCCATCGGACTGACGCTCAGTGCCCAGATGGCGATTCCGTAACCGATCGTTGCGATGACGCCGCCCACGGTGCCGCGCCACCAATACTGGCGCAGATAGGGGAGCGTGGCGCCGCGCCGGCGGAACACGGCGAGCATGAAGATCCATGGACCTTCGAGCACGTTGAGCCATGCGATATAGCCAAGAGCGCTGCCCGCGTTTCGAGCGCCCATCCCATCGACGACGGTATAGCCGGCGATCGAAATGCCCGTCAGCACGGCATAGACCAACGCGCGCCCTTCGCCCGCGCGCGGCAGCCCGCGGCTGAATGCGAGTCCGATCACGCCGGTCGATACGAGCAGGACGCCGAGTATCTCGCGCAGGACGAGCTGCTCGCCGACGAACCTGCCGGCGATTCCCGCGACCAGGAGCGGCGCGATGCCGCGCGCAATCGGGTAGACGTGACTGAGGTCACCGTGCGTGTAGGCGCGCAGCAGGAAGAAATAATAGAAATTGTGGATCACCACCGACCCGACGAGCCACGGCCAGGCTTCCGGTGCGGGCATCTGCGTGAACGGGACGGCCGCGAGGCCCATCACGGCGCCGACGAGCATCACCACGCCGAACGACAGCAGACGATCGGCATCCGATTTGATGATCGCGTTCCAGCTGGCGTGGATCAGCGCCGAGAGCAGGACGAGTGCGGCGACGGGTACGCCGATGCTCAGCACCAGAACTGCTCGAGTGCCGGCGTCGCCGCTCTTGGAATCACGGCGCCGCGATGGCCGATCACGATTCCCGCGAGATGGCATCCCGCCGCAGCCGCGCGCTCCGGCGATGCGTCGTGAATCCGTGCGGCCAGATAGCCCGCGTTGAACGCGTCCCCGGCGGCGGTGGTGTCGACGACCTGTGTCACCGCTGGGCAATCGACACGATAGGATCCGCTCGCCGCCTTGATGCGGACTGGCGCGCTCCCATCCTTGACCACGATTTCCGGCGCGCCGAGCGCCGTCATGCGCGCGATCGTCGCATCGGGATCGGCGTCACCAAACAATGCGTGTTCATCGGGAAAAGTCGGCAGGACGAGATCGGCATTGGCGACGGCGCGGTTCATCGTCGCGCGCGCCGCGTCGAGGTCGGGCCAGCCACGTGCGCGGAAATTCGTGTCGAACGCGACTTTCGTGCCGGTGTGCCGCGCGGCCCCCAGAATGGCAAAGAGTCGTTCGCGTGGTTCCTCCGCAAGGATCGACAGCGTGATGCCGGAAAAATAGATCCAGTCCTGCGCGGCCAATGCCTGCGCCAGCCGGTCGCCGGCTGCCCCATCGAGCATCGAGCGCGCGGCCGCTTCGCGCCGCCAGTAGAAAAAACTGCGCTCGCCCTTGTCGTCGACGCGAATCGCGTAGAGACCCGGCAGGCGGCCTGGCAGCGTGGCGACGAGATCGGTGCCGACACCTTCGCGCTGGAATGTCGCACGCATCGCGTCGCTGTAAGGATCGTCGCCAAGCGCCGTCACGTAGTCGACGCAGATCCGCGTGCCGCCGACACGTGCGAGGTAGGCGGAGGTGTTGAAGGTATCGCCACCAAAAGCAAGTTCGAGCTGCGTTGCGCCAATGTGGCGGAGCTCGATCATGCACTCGCCGATGGCTGCGACTCGGATGGTTGGTTTCACGGTCGCCCCCATGTGGCGACGTTACGCGGCGAGGCTGCGACGAAGGATTGCGTTTCGCGCCTCCGGCTCACGTCGAAGGGCGGTTCGCTGAAAAAGAAATGCGCTGGACGGACTGAGGCCCGTCCAGCGCAAATAGGTAATAGTCAAGTCTTTGGTTGTTCTAACGCAAAGAAGAAGAAATTACTTCTTCTTCTTTGCGGCCTTCTTCTTGGTCTTTTTCTTCGCTGCCATTTGAGTAACTCCTTCTTGAGGAACCAGGCTAACTCGGGTCTTCACCGCCGGGGCACCGTCGATCTTCAGATTATGACGATCGTCGTCACCGTCCAGCCAAAAGCGGAAACCCTCCCTACAGCTAGCCTGTGCACCTATTAGCAATCCAAAAATTCAGCTCGGTGTCAAGAGATTTCAATATCTGGTTCTTGACAAAGCTGCGCCCACCACACGTAGGCATGGCCCCAATTTCTCGCGAAGAAGCAATTCCGCTCCCCAAGAGGCGGTGGTCGCGTGCGCGATTCAGCCGCGCGGCGACACGCCAAGCAACGCGTCCGCAAATTGCTGCGGATCAAATGCAGCAAGGTCATCTGCTGTTTCTCCGACGCCGATCGCGACGACCGGCAGCGCAAATTTTTCCGCGATCGCGACCAGAACGCCGCCGCGCGCGCTGCCGTCGAGCTTCGTGAGGATGAGGCCGTCGATGTCGACGAGCGCCTTGAAAATTTCGACTTGCTGCAAGGCGTTTTGGCCAGTCGTTGCGTCGAGCACGAGCAGAATGCGATGAGGCGCCGCCGAGTCGCGCTTGCGAATCACCCGAATCAGTTTCTGCAATTCGGCCATCAACCCCGCCTTGTTGTGCAGTCGACCGGCAGTATCGATCAGCAGCGAGTCAGCGCCGATCGCTTGAGCACGCTCCAGGGCCTGATAGGCGAGCGCCGCCGGATCACTGCCGTCGGCTGCCTTGATGCACTCGACCCCAGCGCGTTGCGCCCAGATCTCGAGTTGCGCGACCGCGGCAGCTCGGAAGGTATCACCGGCCGCGATGACGACCTTGCGCCGTTCGCGCGTGAGCCGTTCCGCGAGTTTGCCGATCGTGGTGGTCTTCCCGCTCCCGTTGACGCCGACAATGACGGTCACGTGTGGCTTGGCGGCGGGCGTCAGCTCGAAGGGCTTGGCAACCGGCGCGAGGATCGCGGCGATGTCGTCTGATAGCGCCCGTTTGACCGCTTCGACCTCGACGTCGCCCTCCCATTTCCGCGCTTTCAACTTGGCAACCAAGCGTGCCGCAACGCTGGGACCGAGATCGGCGCCGATCAGCGCCTCTTCGATCTCATCGAGTGTTGTCGCGTCGACGCGTTTGCGACCGAGCGCTACGCCGATGCTGTCGACCAGCCGCGTGGTCGACCGCGCGAGGCCGGTTTTCAGGCGTTGAAACCAGGACGCCATCAGGAGAGCCTTGCTGTGCCGCGGTCGGATGTAGCGTGGAAAGTCGCAATGGTGGTCGGGCCGGCGCCACAGGGATGACGGCCGTCCAGCACGACCTCACTTTCCGCAGTCATATCGCGCCAAGCTCGCCCGTGAAGCTCGTGGCGACGGGGCCGGTCATGACGACATGGCCATTCGCAAGCCAGTCGATCTCGAGTTCCCCGCCGTCGAGGACGACGGTCGCGCGGCGCTCCGTCACGCCGCGGCGCGCGGCATTGACGATCGCCGCACATGCGCCGGACCCGCACGCCGGCGTGATGCCGGCGCCGCGTTCCCAAACGCGAAAGCGCACGCGGCTGCGATCAAGGACCTGGACGACACCCACGTTCACGCGGTCGGGAAACATCGGATGATGTTCGACCGCCGGTCCCAGGGAAGCGAGGTCGAGCGCGTGCGCATCGGCCACGAAGAACGTGGCGTGCGGATTGCCCATCGAGCAGCAGGCGGGATCGGAGAGCGCGCCGATCGTGACGGCCACATGCAGCGTGTCGCATGCCGAGGCGAGCGGAACAGCGCGCCAATCGACTCCGGCTTCGCCCATGTCGACGCTGATGTGATTGCCTCGCACGCGCCGCGCATCGAGCAGCCCGGCAACGGTTTCGATCACGAGGCGGTCGCGCGCCGACTCACGCAACAGCAGATCGGCGACGCAGCGCGTGCCGTTGCCGCACGCGCCGGCTTCGCTGCCATCGGGGTTGAGAATCCGCATGTATGCATCCGCGCGCGCGTTGCGCGGCGCCTCGATCACGATCAGCTGGTCGCAGCCGACCCCGAGGCGGCGATCCGCGATCGCCTGCGCGCGTGCGACATCGAGCGTCAAGGCGGCGTTACGGGCATCGATCACCACGAAGTCGTTGCCGAGCCCGTGCATCTTGGTGAAGCGTCGTCCTGCCGCATGCGCCGAAGGCATAGTCATGGCCGGGATCTATAGGCTCAAACCCCAGGCTTGGCCAAGGTGGGTCGCCTGCGCCGAATGGTTTTGGCAAGATGGCAAGCGGAGCAGGCGAAGTAGAATCAGCGTCGTGATCCCGCGTCCCACCCCACGAAGCACCTATCGGCCGACCGAGCGGTTCGGCTGGTTGCCGCAATTGCTGCATTGGAGCTTGGCGTTGGTCATGCTTCTGTTGCTGTGCGTCGCCGCCGCATCGCTGGCACCTGGATTCGCGCAGCCCAAGCTGCGCGCGCTTCACCAGAGTCTGGGCCTGTTGCTTTGGATACTCGGCGCCTTGCTGCTGGCGTGGCGCGGTTTCGGACGCGCGCCGCGCCCGGAACCCACCCGGTTCAGCTGGCAGATCGCCGCCAGTCGCGTCGTTACTGTCTCGCTCCATGCGTTGCTGGTCGTGTTGCCGCTGCTTGGATATATCGCCGCGTCGATACGCGGGGATCGGATCCAGCTGTTGGGAACACTTTCCGTTCCCGGTCTTCCCGTGCCGGCGCGCAGCGAGTGGATGCTTTGGCTGGCGGCCGGTCATCGCATCCTGGCCTGGTGTTTTCTCGCCTGCCTTTTTGTCCATGTCGGTGTCGCGCTCTACCATCACTTCGTCGTCAGGGACCGGATGCTCGAGCGCATGTTGCCGCGATGGTCGCGACGTTGACGCCGTCGGCACTACGTCGCTTGACCGGCCCGGCCAGGGCGACTAGAACCCGCGGCACTCAAGGGAAATCCTAACCCCTTGGGCTCACCTAATCTCGCGACTTCGGTCTCGGGGTAGGGGGTCTCCCCCGGTCAGCGCGTCGCGCCCGCCGGGGCTAAACTGCTTGGGTTGAAAGGATGTTCGGGGCCTCGCCCCGGCGCGATGTTCGAAGGTCTCAGTCAACGCCTCGGCAAAGTCTTCGACCGCCTGCGCGGGCGCGGCGCGCTCAGCGAGAGCGACGTCGACGAGGCGCTGCGCGAGGTCCGTCTGGCCCTGCTCGAAGCCGACGTCGCGCTGCAGGTCGTCAAGGATTTCATGGCCGGCGTTCGGTTGCGCGCGATCGGCCAGGAGGTGATCAAGTCGGTCACGCCTGGACAGATGGTCGTCAAGATCGTCCATGATCATCTCGTCGAAATGCTGGGTTCGACGACGGCGGAGATCAATCTTCGCGCCGTCCCGCCGGTGCCGATCCTGATGGTCGGCCTGCAGGGCTCGGGCAAGACGACGACCACGGCGAAGCTCGCGAAGCGCCTCGTCGAGCGCGACCGCAAGAAGGTGCTGATGGCCTCGCTCGACGTGCGCCGCCCCGCGGCGCAGGAGCAGCTCGCGGTGCTGGGCACGCAGACCGGCGTGCCGACGCTGCCGATCGTCGCCGGCGAGGGGCCGGTCGAGATCGCGCGCCGCGCGATCGAGACCGGCGCGCGCGAGGGCTACGATGTCGTGCTGCTCGACACCGCGGGCCGGCTCGCGATCGACGACGAGATGATGGAAGAGGCGGCCGCGGTGCGCGACGCGGTCAAGCCGGCGGAATCGCTGCTCGTGGTCGACGCGATGAC